>CALGVL010000301.1 GCA_937930165.1 uncultured Acetobacteraceae bacterium | reverse complement strand
AGGATCATGATGTAGACTTCGGGGTGGCCGAAGAACCAGAACAGGTGCTGGAACAGCACCGGGTCGCCGCCGCCCTCAGGCCGGAAGAAGGCCGTGCCGAACATCCGGTCCGTGAGCAGCATGGTGATGGCGCCGCCCAGCACCGGGACTGACAGCAGCAGCAGGAAGGCGGTGACCAGCATGCCCCAGGCGAAGAGCGGCATCTTGTGCATGGTCATGCCGGGGGCGCGCATGTTGAAGATGGTGGTGATGAAATTCGCTGCGCCCAGGATGGAGCTTGCACCCGCCAGATGCAGCGAGAACAGCGCCATGTCCATCGCCATGCTCGGATGGTACTGCCGGTCCGCGAGCGGCGGATAGAGCGTCCAGCCCGTGCCGGCCCCCTCGCCCACGAACATGCTGCCGACCGCCAGCATGAAGGCCGGCACCAGCAGCCAGAAGCTGATGTTGTTCAGGCGCGGGAAGGCCATGTCCGGCGCGCCGATCATGATCGGCACGAACCAGTTGCCGAAGCCGCCGATCAGCGCCGGCATGACCACGAAGAACACCATGACGACACCGTGGGCGGTGACCATGGCATTCCAGACCTGCCCGTCGGCGAAGATCTGCATCCCCGGCTGCTGCAGCTCGATGCGCATCAGCACGGAGAGGGCGACGCCGATGCAGGAGGCGAAGGCAGCGAAGATCAGATAGAGGGTGCCGATGTCCTTGTGGTTGGTGGAGAAGAGCCACCGCCGCACGAAGCCAGGCTTGTGGTCGTGGTGGTCGTCGTGGCCATGCGAATGGCCGTGCGCGTCAGTCGCGGTCGCCATGAATCCCGTCCGCCTCGTTCGAATGTGTCAGGGGTGCCGCCGGCTCACCGGTGGTCCGCGGCCAGCCGCAGGACCGGCTCCGCCGCGGCGGCCTCAGCCACCACCGGGGCCTGGCCCTGGGCGTATTTCTTCTTCGCCTCTTCGACCCAGGCCTGGAACTCGGCCTGCGGCACGGCGCGCACCTCGATCGGCATGAACCAGTGATTGGTGCCGCAGATCTGGTTGCACTGGCCGTAGAAGGTGCCCGGACGGTCGGCGCGGAACCAGGTCTCCAGCGTCCGGCCGGGGATGGTGTATTTCTGCACGCCCAGCGCCGGCACGAAGAAGCTGTGGATCACGTCCTGGCCCGTGGTCAGCACGCGGATATTGGCGCCCACCGGAACCACCAGCGGCTCGTCCACCGACAGGTTGCGGAGCTGGCCGGGCTTCAGGTCCTCATCCGGGATCGGCCGGCTGTCGAAGGCGAGGCCGCCATGGTCCGGATACTCGTAATGCCAGTACCACTGACGGCCCTGGACATTGATGGTGATGTCCGCGTCGCGGGCCCGGTCCTCATAGTAGATCAGCCGGAAGGAGGGGATCGCGATCACCACCAGGATCAGCACCGGCACCACCGTCCAGGCAATCTCCAGCAGCGTGTTGTGGCTGGTGCGAGACGGAGTCTTGTTGACCGAGGCGCGGAAGCGCCAGACGCACCAGCTCAGCAGCAGCAGCACGAAGATGGTGATGGCGATGATGATCCACAGGACCAGCGAGTTGAAGTCGCTGATCGCCGCCTTCACCGGCCCACCCGAGCCCTGCAGGCCGATTCCCCAGGGAACCGGCGCGCCCAGGGCCGTCGGCTCCGAGCCGACGACGCCGCCGGTGCCCTGGGCACCCTGCTGCGCCAGCGCCGGTCCGAACAGGCCCAACGCGCCGAACAGGCCAGCCAATGCCAGCCCCGATGCCTTACCGAACCACCGCCCGATCACACGTCGCATCCCATATCCCGTTGGCGCCCGCCGGGCGCGCCGCCTGATGCCTGTCCCGCCGGACCACCTGGGCGGACCGGCGCGCCTGTTCCCCCCCGCAAGCGAGGCGGACGGCGCGGCCGGACCATAGTCGCGCGGGACGGCACCGCACAAGTCGGGCCGCGCCGCCATGATGCGGATCAAGGGCTCAGGGCGCCGAATCGATCTCCGCATCCACCTCGGCGACATGGTCCACCATGTCGGAGAGCATGGAGCGGATGTGCTCGTCGCCCACCACATAGAAGACCTGCCGGCCGCGCCGCTCCGCCTGCAACAGCCGCGCCGCGCGCAGCAGGCGCAGGTGGTGCGAGACGAGGGAGGCGGAAATGCCCAGCCGCTCCGCCATCTCCCCCACCGCCGCCGGGGCGTCGAGGCAGGCAAGGATGATGCGCAGCCGCGTCGGGTCGCTCATCAGCCGGAACATCTCCGCCAGCTCGACGACCTGGTCCTCGCCGATCCTCACCCGCCCGCGCATCCCGTCATTCCTTGCCGTCGCTTCCAGAGTTGCGCCGGGATCGCGCCGCGGCAAGCGGCGCTTGACAGCGGCACCGCTTCGACGCACCTGGACAACGCACCCTAAGCCACTGAAATATAAGGAACGTCTGCACAGTTGAAGACCTGTTCAGCCATGCCTGCCGCCCTCCGGCCATGCTGACCCGCCCGGAACGGGCCGAGATCCTGGAGCCCCTGCCCTCCCGGCCAGGGCCGGAGGTGAGCCTGCCGGAGATGCACCGCAGCGTCCGGGTGCCGAACGCCGCCGGCTGGCTGCGCCGGCTGCTGGCCTTCATCGGGCCCGGCTATCTGGTGGCCGTGGGCTATATGGATCCAGGCAATTGGGCCACCGCGCTCGCCGGGGGCTCCGCCTTCGGCTACACGCTGCTCTCGGTCGCCCTGGTCTCCTCGCTGATGGCCATGCTGCTGCAGGCGCTCTGCGCCCGGATCGGCATCGCCACCGGACGGGACCTGGCCCAGCTCTGCCGCGACCGCTACCCGCGGCCGGTCAACCTGGCGCTCTGGGCCCTGGCGGAGATCGCCATCTGCGCCACCGACCTGGCGGAGCTGATCGGCACCGCCATCGCCCTGCAATTGCTCTTCGGCATCCCGCTGCTGGCCGGCGTGGTGCTGACCGCCCTCGACGCCCTGCTGATCTTATGGTTGCAACATCGCAACGTGCGCTGGCTGGAGGCGCTGGTGGCCGGGCTGATCTTCCTGATCTTCGGCTGCTTCGCGGTCCAGCTCGCCATGGCCCAGCCGGCCTGGGCCGAGGTTCTGGCAGGCTATGTCCCGAGCCGCTCGATCCTGACCGACTCGGCCCAGCTCTACATCGCCATCGGCATCCTTGGCGCCACGGTGATGCCGCACAACCTCTACCTGCATACCGCCATCGTGCAGTCCCGCGCCTACGGCACGGACGAGTCGGGGAAGCGGGAGGCGATCCGCTTCGCCGCCATCGACAGCACGGTGGCGCTCTGCCTGGCGCTGCTGGTGAATTCCGCCATCCTCATCACCGCCGCCGCGGTCTTCCATGCCGGCGGCCGGACCGAGGTGGCGGAGATCCAGGAAGCCTATGAACTGCTGACCCCCATGGCCGGGACCGCCGCAGCGGCGATCCTCTTCGGCGTGGCGCTGCTCGCCAGCGGACTGAACGCCACCGTCACCGGGACGCTGGCCGGCCAGGTGGTGATGGAGGGCTTCCTCGGACTGCGGCTGCCTCCCGTGATCCGGCGGCTGCTCACGCGGCTGGTGGCGATCCTGCCCACCATCGCGGTGACCTGGCTCCATGGCGAGAGCGGCACGGCGCATCTGCTGCTTCTCTCCCAAGTGATCCTTTCCCTGCAGCTTCCCTTCGCGGTGGTGCCGCTGATGCTCTTCGCCGGCGACCGGGGACGGCTGGGCGGGCTGACGGCGCCGCGCTGGCAACTCTGGCTGGGCTGGGCAACGGCGGCGCTAGTCGTGGTGCTGAACCTCAAACTGCTGTGGGGGGTGCTGGCCGGATAGCGGCGCCGGCGCCACCCTGTCAGCCATGCTCCGCGCCGCCGCCTGTACCCTGCTCTGCGCGCTGGCCGCCCTGCCCCACGCCCCGGCCGCAGCGCAGGACAGCGCCTGGACCGCCTGCCGGCGGGCGATCGCGGCGGCCGAACCGGGATCGGGGCTGCCGCCCGGCCTGCTCACCGCCATCGCCCTGGTCGAGAGCGGCCGCAGCGACCCGCACTCCGGCCGCATCGAGCCCTGGCCCTGGAGCTGGAATGCCGGCGGCGAGGGCCAGACCGCCCCGACGCGGGAGGCGGCTGTGCGGGAGGTTTCCGCCCTGCTGGCCCGAGGCCAGCGTTCCGTGGATGTCGGCTGCATGCAGGTGAACCTGCTGCACCACCCGGACGCCTTCCGCGGGCTGGAGGAGGCTTTCGATCCGCCGACGAATATCCGCTACGCCATCGCCTTCCTGAAGGAATTGCGGGCCCGCACCGGCAATTGGGCGGAGGCCATCGCGAATTACCATTCGGGCGAGGCGGGGCGCGGCCTCGCCTATCACCGGCGGGTGGCGCTCGCGCGGCTCGGCGCGGCCTGGG
>CALGVL010000300.1 GCA_937930165.1 uncultured Acetobacteraceae bacterium | reverse complement strand
ACGCCAGCATGTGGCCGTGGTCGCGGTATCCCGTGATGACCTGGTCACCCTCCTTCGTCGCCATCTGCATGCCGACGCCGACGGCCTCCTGGCCGATGTAGAGGTGGCAGAAGCCGCCGATCAGACCCATGCCGTAGAGCTGGCCGGCCTTCTCCTCGAAGCGGCGGATCAGCAGCATGTCGTGATAGGCCCGCAGGAGCTGGTCCCGCGTCATCGGGGGCTCCTTGGCGCTTCGTGCGCGCCGCTTCGCCGTGGCGGTGTCCGTTCCCTGGACCATCGGGCCTCTCCCCATCCCGTCTGCGACGGTTCCGACTTACGCATGGCCATGCCGTTCTGCAAGCGAGCGGGAGCGGAAAAAATCCTTTTTGTGCAATGCAATAGGCTGCTTAACTTGATTGTGGTTAAGGGCCAAATTTCGGGCCGGGGCTGCCGACGCAACTCCCGCTCAGGGATGAGGCAAACGGCGCAAGGATCGGCAAGGTTCCGGGCCATGTAGGGATGGAATCATAATGTTGCCCCCGCGATGCGCCACTTTACGCCCCGCGGGCGAGACGACGGCAAAGACTGCCCGGCCGCGGCCACGCCGCCAGGCCTCCCTCATGCCCGGGCCCGCACGCAGCCTGTGCAGATACCAGGGGATGCCCGATTATTGCCTACGGTATAGTATCGAATGGCACGCGGGTCTGCGCCGCTGCAATGTGGACACCGGATAGGTGGCGCGGGCTCGCCCGCCACATTCACAGGGCACCCGCACAGGGGACCGCAGCCGAGCAGCCGGCCAGGCCGGGCACCGTACCTCTCGCGCCTGCTTCAACTAGAACAGGCGCTTCCCCGGCTCATAAGGGATGACGATCTCGTCCTTGCCGACGAGGTTCAGCAGGGTCCGCGCCCGCTCGTCGAGCTGGTCGCGGTCGATCCGCTCGCCCCGCAGCCCGCTCACACGCTTCTCCATCGCGTCACGCTCGGCCTCGACCCGCTCCAGCACCGCGCGCGCCGCGGCGATGTCCTGTATCCGCCGCTCGCGCGCGATGGTCCCGAAATCGCCATGCACGGAATGCCAGGCAAAATAGGCGCAGAGCGCGGCGAATCCGAGCGGCGGCAGTGCATTCTTCACCCGCCGCTTCACCCCGCGGATAAGGCTCTCCCGATCGACCGGCATGCGCCCCCACCCCCAGCGCGCGTGTCAGGCCCCATAGGGACCAGCACGCTGCCTTCATTGCAAGCCCGGATTGCGGCGCACGGCGCTTTCTCCGTGCGCCGTGGCCTCAGCGCCGCAGGATCGTCCGCCCGGCATAGCGCGCCGCCGGGCCAAGCTGCTGCTCGATGCGGATGAGCTGGTTGTACTTGGCCAGCCGGTCGGAGCGGCTCAGCGAGCCGGTCTTGATCTGCCCGCAATTGGTCGCCACGGCGAGGTCGGCGATGGTCGCATCCTCCGTCTCGCCGCTGCGGTGGCTCATCACCGCCTTGTAGCCGGCGCGGTGCGCTGTCTCCACCGCCTCCAATGTCTCGGTCAGGGTGCCGATCTGGTTCACCTTCACCAGGATGGCATTCGCCACCCCCTGCTCGATCCCTTGGCGCAGGCGCTCCGGGTTGGTGACGAAGAGGTCGTCGCCGACGAGCTGCACCTTCTGGCCTAGGCGCTCGGTCAGCAGCTTCCAGCCGGCCCAGTCATCCTCGGCACAGCCGTCCTCGATGCTGATGATCGGCCATTTGGCGCAGAGCCCGGCCAGGTAGTCCACCATGCCGCCGGCATCCAGCGTCCTACCCTCGCCCTCCATGACGTACTTGCCGTCCTTGAAGAACTCGGTGGAGGCGCAGTCGAGGGCGAACATGATGTCCTCCCCCACCCGGTGCCCCGCCGCCTCGCAGGCCTTGGCGATGAAGGACAGCGCCTCGTCGGCGGATTTCAGGTTCGGGGCAAAGCCGCCCTCGTCGCCGACATTGGTGTTGTGCCCGGCATCGTGCAGCGCCTTCTTCAGCGCCGCGAAGACCTCCGCGCCGATCCGCGCTGCATCCGCGGCGGTGCCGGCAGCGACCGGCATGATCATGAATTCCTGGATGTCGATCGGGTTGTCCGCGTGCTTGCCGCCATTGATGATGTTCATCATCGGCACCGGCAGGGTGCGGGCAAAGACGCCACCGACATAGCGGTAGAGCGGCTGGCCGAGATCCTCAGCCGCCGCCTTCGCCACCGCCAGGCTGACCGCCAGGATGGCATTGGCGCCGAGCCGCGCCTTGTTCGGCGTGCCGTCGAGATCGATCATGATCTCGTCGATCTTGACCTGCTCGGTCGGGTCCATGCCGGAGAGGGCGTCGAAGATCTCGCCCTCCACATTGGCGACCGCCTTCAGCACGCCCTTGCCGCCATAACGGGCCTTGTCGCCGTCGCGCAGCTCCACCGCCTCATGCGCGCCGGTGGAGGCGCCGGAGGGGACGATGGCGCGGCCCACCGCGCCGCTGTCCAGCACCACCTCGGCCTCGACGGTGGGGTTGCCGCGGGAGTCCAGGACTTCACGGGCGATGATGTCGACGATGGCGGACATGCGCGTCTCCGGCTGTGGAATGCTGCCTCGGCTTGCGCCGCGCGCATAGGACGGCGGCGCGCGGGCGGCAAGGGGCGGGCCCGGTGTCTCAGCCCCGCCCGCTGGCCTCGCTCAGGGCGCCAAGCCGGACCAAGGCCGCTTCGAAAGCCGCGACCCAGGCCGCCGCATCGGAGCTGCCGGCGCCGAGCGCGGCATGGGCCCGCTCCATGGTCGCGAGAAGGTCAATGAGAGCGGCGAAGGTGTCCTCGGCCGGGTCGGAATCCCGCAACTCGCTGATGCTGCGGAAAATGCTGTAGCGTTCGCCCGGGCCGATCCGGCGGTCGCTGCGCAGCGCCTCCAGGAAGCGCTCCTGGCTGGCATTCAGCGCCTCGCGCCGGGCGCGGATGGCGCCGCGAATGCCCTGCCCCGGCTCCGGTCCGATCACGGCGCGCAACATGGTGGCGACGGCCACGAGATGCGGCTGCGCCTCCTCGACCAGCCTGGACACGGCGACGGTGCGGCCAGGCTGCGCCAGCGCCCGCGGCAGATCGGCCAGCGCCGCGATGCCGGCAAGGCCCCTATTCCGCACCGGCTCCGCCACCAGGATGCCGCTCGCGGCATGCACCGCCTGCAGGCCCGCCTCCGCGGCGCGGGCAAGCTGCTGGCCGCTCGGGCTCGGCCTGGGCTGGAGCGGCTCCCCGGCAGCTGCCTGAGCCAACACATGGCCGTAATCGCCGAGGGCCAGGAAGGCGGGATCCAGAACACGGCCCGTCGCCTCCGCCGCCCCGGCTGGCGGGGGCGTGAAGCGCGGGGCGCCGCCGCGCTGCCCGCCGGCGGCATAGGCGATGGCCGCATTCTCGCGCGCCGCCATGCGCTCGAAACCGTCCATGCGGTCCACGGCATCGTCCACGGCCTCGCTGGCGCCTGCCAGCGCCACGCCGAAGCGCAAGGCAGCCGGTGCCGGCGGCTCGCGCAGGCCGGGTTGCGCGCATCCTGCAAGGACAAGGGCCGGCAGGGCGAGGAGGATGGCGCGACGCTCAGGCATGGCGAATCCTTCGGAACACCTGCCGGAGTGAGGCGCCACACCGCCGGTCGCGTCAAGCCGGCGAGACGCGGCCGCAGGGCAAGGAGCCCGTCAGGCGCCGGGCGACTTGGCCAGCGCGTCGAAAGCCTTCAGCCGCGCCATCAGCGCCGGCATCTCGCGCAGCGGGATCATGTTCGGCCCGTCCGAGGGCGCATGGTCCGGATCGGGATGCGTCTCGATGAACACCGCGGCGACGCCGACCGCGACCGCGGCCCGCGCCAGCACCGGGGCGAATTCCCGCTGCCCGCCGCTGCTGCTGCCCTGGCCACCTGGCTGCTGCACGGAATGCGTGGCGTCGAAGACCACCGGATAGCCGGTGGCGGCCATGACCGGCAGACCGCGGAAATCGGTGACCAGCGTGTTGTAGCCGAAGCTGGCGCCGCGCTCGCAGAGCAGGATGTTCTCATTGCCCGTGCTGGCAATCTTCGCGGCAACGTTCCGCATGTCCCAGGGGGCGAGGAACTGCCCCTTCTTCACATTCACCGGCTTGCCGGTGGCGCCGGCAGCCAGCAGCAGGTCGGTCTGGCGGCAGAGAAAGGCTGGGATCTGCAGGCAGTCCACCGCCTCCGCCGCCCTCGCGCACTGCGCTTCATTGTGCACATCGGTCAGCACGGGCAGGCCGGTGACCTGCCGCACCTCGGCCAGGATCGCCAGCCCCTCCTCCAGCCCGATGCCACGCGCGGCGTTCACGCTGGTGCGGTTGGCCTTGTCGAAGCTGGACTTGTAAACCAGCGGCACGCCGGCCGCCCCGGCCATCTCGCGCAACGCATGCGCCGTCTCCAGCGCATGGGCGCGGCTCTCGATCTGGCAGGGGCCGCAGATGAAGGCGAGCGGGCGATCATTGGCGACCGCCACCGGACCGATATGGACGGTGCGCATCAGACCAGCCTCGCCTGCCGCACCGCCGCGCCGATGAAGCCGCGGAACAGCGGATGCGGATCGAAGGGCTTCGACTTCAGCTCCGGATGGAATTGCACGCCGATGAACCAGGGATGGTCGGGATATTCCACAATCTCCGGCAGCTCGCCATCGGGCGACATGCCGGAGAAGCGCAGGCCGGCCTGCTCCAGCTGGTCCTTGTAATTGACGTTCACCTCGAAGCGGTGGCGGTGGCGCTCCCGGATCTCGCTGGCACCGCCATAGACCTCGCGCACCAGCGAATCCTTGGTCAGCACCGCCGGATAGGCACCGAGCCGCATGGTGCCGCCGAGGTCGCCGCCGGCCGCGCGCCGCTCTACCTCGTTGCCACGCACCCACTCGGTCAGCAGCCCGACCACGGGATGCTCGCAGGGACCGAATTCGGTGGAGGAGGCGCCCTTCAACCCGACCAGGTTCCGCGCTGCCTCGATCACCGCCATCTGCATGCCGAAGCAGATTCCGAAGAAGGGCACCTTGCGCTCCCGTGCGAAGCGCACCGCCTCGATCTTGCCGGGCGTGCCACGCTCCCCGAAGCCACCGGGAACCAGGATGCCGTGCACGCCCTCCAGGCGCTGCACCGCCTCGATATCGCTCTCGAAGACTTCCGAATCCACCCAATCCAGCTTGACCCGGACATTATGGGCGATGCCGCCATGGGTCAGCGCCTCGGCCAGGGATTTGTAGCTGTCCAGCAGGTTCGTGTACTTGCCGACGACGGCGATGGTCACCTCGCCCTCCGGCTGCCGGATCGCATGAACGATGCGCTCCCAGCGCTCCAGGTCGGGCTCGCCGTAGATGGACAGGCCGAAATGGCGCAGCACCTCCCGGTCCAGCCCCTCGGCATGGTACTGCAGCGGCACGCCGTAGATGGTGCTGGCGTCCAGCGCTGGGATCACGCTCTCCGGCCGCACATTGCAGAACAGCGCGATCTTGCGCCGCTCAGTCTCCGGAATCGGACGGTCGCAGCGGCAGAGCAGGATCTGCGGCTGGATCCCGACGCTCAGCAACTCCTTGACGCTGTGCTGCGTCGGCTTGGTCTTCAGCTCGCCGGCCGAGGGAATGTAGGGCACCAGCGTCAGGTGCATGAACAGGCTGCGGGTCGGGCCCAGCTCATTCGCCAATTGGCGGATGGCTTCCAGGAAGGGCAGCGACTCGATGTCGCCCACCGTGCCTCCGACCTCGACCAGGACGAAGTCGTAGGGTTCGGTCTCCGCCTGGATCACCTCCTTGATCTTGTCGGTGATGTGCGGAATGACCTGGACGGTGCCGCCCAGATAGTCGCCGCGGCGCTCCGCCGCGATGACGTCGGAATAGATCCGCCCCGTCGTCCAGTTGTCGGCCTTCGAGGCGCTCACGCCCGTGAAGCGCTCGTAATGGCCGAGATCCAGGTCGGTCTCCGCACCGTCATCGGTGACGTAGACCTCGCCATGCTGATAGGGCGACATGGTCCCCGGATCCACGTTCAGATACGGGTCGAGCTTGCGCAGGCGGACCTTGTATCCGCGCGCCTGCAACAGGGCGCCCAGAGACGCCGCTGCAATGCCCTTGCCGAGGGAGGAAACCACGCCGCCGGTGATGAATACGAACCGCGCCATGGGCGGCCTACATAGCCCGCCCGGGGGACCGCGGCTACCCACGCCGCGGCAGGGCGGCCATGCGCCGGCGGGAGTTGTCCCGAATTCGTCGCATTCCGGGCCGGTTGCGACTCCGGCCCGGATCCCGCGCCCCGCTGCTCAGTCGTTCGCCGGGACGGAGGGAGCCGCCGGTGCCGGAGTCGGGGCCGGGACCGGTGCGCCGGGCGCTGCAGGGGCGGGCGCGGCCGGGGAGGGGGCGGTCGGCGACACGTCCAGGATCGAGCGCGGCGCGCTGGTCCCCCGGCCGAGCAGGGCCAGGGCCAGGGACAGCAGGAAGAAGATCGTGCCCAGAATCGCCGTGGTCCGCGTCAGCAGATTGGCCGTGCCGCGCCCGGTCATGAAGGCGCCCATGCCCTGGGAGGAACCAATGCCCAGGCCGCCGCCCTCGCTGCGCTGCAACAGGACCACCCCGATCAACGCCAGGGTAACGAAGAGGTGGATGACGAGGAGAACAGTGGCCATGATGGGCAAACTAAGTCCGGACGGAGTGGGGCTTCCTAGCCTCTATCGGCGCCGGAGGCTACCCCGTAGAGGGGATGGGCGGGATCCGCCCCTCCGGGGCCAGCAGGGTAGGAAACAGGAATGCTGAACGGGCTGCACGCCATAGACTGCGATGTCCATCCCATGGTCCCCGGGATGCGGGCCCTTGCGCCCTATCTGGACGAATTCTGGCGCGACCAGGTGGTGGAGCGGGGCATCACCCAGCTCGACAGCCAGAGCTGGCCCATCAAGGCGCCCAAGACCATCCGGGAGGACTGGCGCGGCCAGGACGGACGCGGCGCCGAGAGCGTGGCGCAGTTGCAGGCCCAGGCGCTGGACCGCTTCGGTGCCGGGACGGCCATCCTGAACTGCCTCTACGGCATCCAGCTCGTGATGAACGAGGACATGGCCGTCGCCTTCGCCCGGGCGCTGAACGACTGGGTCCGGGCGGAATGGCTGGACCGTGACCCGCGCCTCCGCGCCTCCATCGTCCTGCCGCTGCAGAGCGTCGAGCGCTCGGTGGAGGAGATCGAACGGCTGGCCGGGGATCGCCGCTTCGTCCAGGTCCTGGCCCTGGCGATGGGGGAGACGCCGCTCGGCCGCCGGCAATTCTGGCCGGTCTATGAGGCCTGCGTGCGGCACGGCCTGGCCTTCGGCATTCATGCCGGCAGCGCTTACCGGCACCCCCAGACCTCGGTGGGATGGACCTCCTGGTATCTGGAGGAATACGCGGCCAATCAGCAGGGCTTCCAGAGCCAGC
This sequence comes from uncultured Acetobacteraceae bacterium, assembly GCA_937930165.1. GTDB lineage: Bacteria > Pseudomonadota > Alphaproteobacteria > Acetobacterales > Acetobacteraceae > CALGVL01. The sequence continues at coordinate 881 of CALGVL010000300.1, read as the reverse complement.
TCGCCAGCCTGATCACGGAAGGAGTGCTGACCAAATTCCCGGAACTCAAGGTCGTGCTGCTGGAGAGCGGCGTGACCTGGCTGCCGGCCTTCCTCTGGCGCCTGCAGAAGACCTGGAAGGGCGTGCGGTTCGAGATCCCCTGGGTGGACCGCCTGCCGGCGGAGCTGGTCCGGGACCAGGTGCGGCTGACGGTGCAGCCCCTGGACGCTCCCGACGACCCCGCCGTGGTGCAGCGGGTGCTGGACCATCTGCGTTCCGATGAAATGCTGCTCTGGGCCTCCGACTGGCCGCACTGGCAATTCGACGGCGACGCGGCGGTGCCGCCGGGTATCCCGGACTCGCTGCTGCCAAAACTGATGCGCGAAAATCCGCTCGCGACCTACCAACGCCTACGGGAAGGAACCACGCAATGAACGTCATCCAGCCCAAGGGTGCGCCGGGCAAGCCGCCGGCGGCGACGCTCGGCCTGATCGATGTGGACATCCATCCGCGCGCGCATGGCATGGCGGATTTCAAGCCCTGGCTGAGCCGACGCTGGTGGGACTACGCGGAGACCTATGGCATCCGCGCCCGACATGGCTTCACCGGAGGCCAGCCCCCCTTCCCCAAGGCGCAGCCCCTGGCCTCGCGGCGCGATGCCTGGCCGCCCGGCGGCGGCACGCCGGCTTCGGATCTGAATTTCCTGCGGGAACAGCATCTGGACCACTACGGCATCGATGTCGGCGTGCTGAACCCCTTGCAGCCCTCCGGCCAGGGAGACCGCAACAACGGCTTCTCCGCCGCCATGGCGCATGCGGTGAACGAGTGGCAGCTCGAGGTCTGGCTGCGCAGGGAACCGCGGCTGCGCGGCAGCATCGTCGTGCCCTATGAGGACGGCGCCG
>CALGVL010000299.1 GCA_937930165.1 uncultured Acetobacteraceae bacterium | reverse complement strand
GCGCCTGCCAGGCCCAACCCGGCATCGGGCTGGAGACCGGCCGCACTGTTGCCGGCTTCACCCAGGATGCCACCGGCGTCACCCTCCGCTTCGAAGACGGCACCGAGGCCCGCGGCGCCGCCCTGATCGGCGCCGACGGCCTCTGGAGCCGCATTCGCCAGCAGGTCATGGGCGACGGCAGGCCCACCGTTTCCGGCCACATCGCCTATCGTGCCGTCCTGCCCATGGAGCAGGTGCCGGAGGAGCTGCGCCAGACCCGCGTGGTGCTCTGGGCTGGCCCACGCATCCATCTGGTCCACTACCCGCTGCGGCGCGGCGAGCTGATGAACCTCGTCGCCGTCTTCCATTCCGACCATTACGAGGAAGGCTGGGACCAGGCCGGCGATACCGCGCTGCTCTGGCGGCACTTCGCCGGCACGCGCCCCGAGGTCCGCGCCATGCTGGAGCGCATCGAGACCTGGCGCTTCTGGGTGCTCTGCGACCGCGAACCGCAGCGCGGCTGGACCCGGGGCCGCGTCACCCTGCTCGGCGACGCCGCGCATCCCATGCTGCAATACCTGGCGCAGGGCGCGAACATGGCGCTGGAGGATGCGGTCTGCCTTGCCGACCAGCTCCGCCTGCACGGCGACATCCCAGCGGCGCTCTCCGCCTATGAGGACCTGCGCGTGCTGCGCGCCGGCCGCGTGCAGGTGATGGCGCGCGTCTATGGCGAATTCTACCACGCCGCCGGGGTGCGCGCGGAACTGCGCGACATGCTCCTCGGCAGCCGCGATCCCGTGGCGGCGCGGGAGAGCATGGCCTGGCTCTACGAGAAGCCGCTCTGGCCCGGAGCGGAAACGTCATGATGCCATGCCCGCCCCGGCGTGCCGGCCAGGGTGCCAAGCCGGCAGCACTGGCTTGTGCCCTGCCGGCCGATTCACCCCCTTCGCCTGTGGCGCCGGGCGGCCAGGCGGCTCAGGCTGGCCCCCCGCTGCGGAAGCTGCCGTAGCCGGGCGGGGTGCTCGCGGGCTGGACGATGCCGCAGCTCGCACCGCCGAGCAGCAGCAGGGACGTCAGCGCGAGGCGCAGGATGGGCTGCATGGGGCTGGTCCTCCGGCTCCAGGCCGTTGCCCCCAACGCGCCGGCTGGCCGCCGGATCAGGCCGGCCGCAGCCCCAGCCGCTCGTCCCGCCGCCGCAGCCAGTGGACCAGCGGCAGCGCGATCAGCACCATCCAGAGCTTCCCGACGATCTGCCCGGCCAGGAAGTCCAGGCTGCCGAAGGCCAGCCAGAGGAAGATCACGCTGTCCGCCACCAGCCCGGCGAGGCTGCTCGCCATCACCGCCGCCACCAGCCCGCGCCGTTGCAGGGGCGTGTAGACGGCCAGGTCCGCGGTCTCGCTGAGCAGGAAGGCGGTGGCCGAGGCCAGCACCACCGAGCGCGGCGCCAGCAGGGCCGACAGCGCCGCGCCGGCCAGGATGGCCCCCACCGCCCAGGCCAGACCGAGCCGCCGCTGCACCAAGTCCCGCAGCACCAGCGCCAGCCCCACCATCAGCACGCCGGAAGGCGCCATCAGCCCCGGCCCCACCGGGATCAGGCAGAGGCCATCCGGCGTGCAGACCGTGCCGGCATGGCCGATCAGCCAATTGGCCGCCGGGATGCAGAGGCCGAAGCCAGTCAGGAACAGCAGTCCCTCGGCCCGCCGGCGGCTGGCCGCCGCGGTCATGCCGGCGCCTCCTGCGGGCCGCCCCGATAGGCTTCCCATCCCTTGCGCCGCAAATCGCAGGCCGGGCAGGTGCCGCAGCCGAAGCCCCAGGGATGGCGCCGCGTCCGGTCGCCGAGATAGCAGCTATGCGTGTCCTCGGCGATCGCCCCCACCAGGGCGGTGCCGCCCAGCGCCTCGGCCAGCCGCCATGTTTCCGCCTTGTCCAGCCACATCAGCGGCGTGTGCAGCACGAAGCGCCGCGCCATGCCGAGATTCAGCGCCACCTGCAGGGCCTTGATCGTGTCGTCGCGGCAATCCGGGTAACCCGAGTAATCCGTCTCGCACATGCCGCCGACGATGTGCCGCAGCCCGCGCCGGTAAGCCAGCGCCGCAGCGAAATTCATGAAGATCAGGTTGCGGCCCGGGACGAAGGTGTTGGGCAGCCCGTCCGCCCCCATCTCGATCGCCACCTCGCGGGTCAGAGCGGTGTCTGAAACCGCACGCAGCGCATCCAGCGCCAACATATGGTCCGCGCCGAGCCGCGGCGCCCATGCCGGGAATTCATGCGCGAGGCGCGCGCGGAAGGTGGTACGGCAGTCCAGCTCCACGCGATGCCGCTGGCCGTAGTCGAAGCCGATCGTCTCCACCCGCGCGAAGCGATCCAGCGCCCAGGCAAGGCATGTGGCGGAATCCTGCCCGCCGCTGAACAGGACGAGTGCGCCTTCCTCTCTCATGCCGTCGCCAGCCTTTCCGCTGCCCAGCGCGCCGTCTCCGCCACCACCGGATCGGCATCCTCCATCAGTTCCTGCGCTACCTCCCGCAGCGACGGATCGGCCGAATTGCCGATCGCCACCAGCACGTTGCGCACGAAGCGGTTGCGCCCGATGCGCTTGATCGGGCTGCCGCTGAACAGCGCCCGGAACGCCGCATCGTCCAGCATGGCCAGTTCCGCCAGCTTCGGCGCATTCAGCTCCGCGCGCGGCGCGAAGGCGGGCTCGCTATGCGCCTGGGCGAATTTGTTCCAGGGGCAGACCGCGAGGCAATCGTCACAGCCATAAATCCGGTTGCCCATCCGCGCGCGGAGTTCCTCCGGGATCGGCCCCTTGTGCTCGATTGTCAGGTAGCTGATGAAGCGCCGCGC
>CALGVL010000298.1 GCA_937930165.1 uncultured Acetobacteraceae bacterium | reverse complement strand
GTGGCGGCGGGGGGGGCGTCGCGGCCTCACGGATCAGGGCCAGCAGGCGTTCCAGCGCATCCTCCCGGTTCCGTTCCCGCGTGCGGAAACGGCGCGCCGTGATGACGATGACGCCATCCTGAGTGAGGCGGTGTCCGGCCAGGCGCTCCAGCCGCTGCCGCACCGGCTCCGGCAGGCTCTCCGAATGGCGGGCATCGAAGCGGAGCTGCACCGCCGTCTCCAGCTTGTTGACATTCTGCCCGCCGGGGCCGGGGGAGCGGATGAACTCCTCCCGCAATTCGTCCTCCCGGATGGCAATGCCGCGCGTGACCTGGATCATGGGGCGATCAGCGGGATGGCGGGCTGCTCGTCCTTCAGCATCACGCCGGTCGCGCCCAGTCGCAGTGCCGCGCCTGCCAGCCAGAGCAGCTTCTCCGCCGCTGCCTGCGCATCCATGCCGCCTTCGCGGATGTTGGAGATGCAGTTGCGCTCCGCATCCGTGCGCCCCCGGCGCGGCGCGAAGGTCAGGTAGATGCCGAGGCTATCGGTCGCGGTCAGCCCCGGCCGTTCCCCGATCAGCACCGCGACCATGCCGGCGCCCATCGCCTCGCCGATCTCGTCGCCCAGCGCGACGCGCGCCTGGGATGCGATGACCAGCGGCGCAATCGCCAGCCCCGCCCGGCGCAGCAGCGGCACGGCCCGTTGTAGGACGGCCGGTGCCTGCGCCAGCACGCCGCGGCCGCAGAGCCCATCCGCCACCACGAACAGGAAGGCGCCTGGCGCCGCCGCGGCGGCAAGCCTGGCCCGGTCCCCCTCCCGCAACCGGCGGCCGAGATCGGGCCGCAGCAGGTAGCTGCGCCGGTCCTCCGCCTGGCTCGCCACGCGCAGCGCCGGCAGGCCGAGCGGGGCCAGCGCTGCCTCCAGCGCATCGGCGTCCAGCGCCGAATGCACCGCGTCCCGGGCGCGCGCATGGGCCTCCTGGAAATCGAGATGCGCCGCAGTGGGCAGGCCGTTCCCAGCCCTTCCCAGAGCAACGCGCGCCGCGGTGAAGCGCCGCAACTCGGTCCAGGGCGTCGGCGTCTCAGGCATCAGGAGAGCCCCAGCAGTGCCGGCGACATGCGGGCGGGCAGCCTGCCCTCGCCGCTCGCGCGCTCGATCCCCATGCGCTCCATCCATGCCTCGAATTCCGGTGCCGGCCGCAGGCCCAGCGCGGACCGCAGATAGAGCCCGTCATGGAAGGAGGTGCTCTGATAGGCGAGCATGATGTCATCCGCCCCCGGCACGCCCATCACATAGGTCACGCCGGCGGCGCCGAGCAGGGTCAGCAGCGCGTCCATGTCGTCCTGATCGGCCTCGGCATGGTTGGTGTAGCAGACATCCACGCCCATCGGCAGGCCGAGCAGCTTGCCGCAAAAATGGTCCTCCAACCCCGCGCGGGTGATCTGCTTGCCGTCGAAGAGGTATTCCGGGCCGATGAAGCCGACCACGGAATTCACCAGCAGCGGCGCGAATTCCCGCGCCACCGCATAGGCCCGCGCCTCGATGGTCTGCTGGTCCACGCCGTGATGTGCCTCGGCGGAAAGGGCGCTGCCCTGGCCGGTCTCGAAATACATCAGATTGTCGCCGAGCGTGCCCCGCCGCAGCGCCAGGGCGGCCTCCCGCGCCTCCGCCAGCAGAGACAGGGAGATGCCAAAGCTGCGATTCGCCGCCTCCGTCCCGCCGATGGACTGGAACACCAGATCCACGGGCGCGCCGCGCTCGATCGCCAGCATGGTGGTCGTGACATGGGAGAGCACGCAGCTCTGGGTTGGAATGGCGTAGCGCTCGCGCACCGCATCCAGCAATTCGAGCAGGCGGATCACCGTCTCGACATTGTCCGTCGCCGGGTTCACGCCGATCACCGCATCCCCGGCCCCGAGCAGCAGCCCATCCAGCACCGAGGCTGCCACGCCGCGCGGATCGTCTACCGGGTCGTTCGGCTGCAGCCGGATGGAGAGCCGCCCCGGCAGGCCGATGGTGTTGCGGAAGCGCGTGACCACGCGGCATTTCGCGGCCACCGCCACCAGATCCTGCAGGCGCATGATTTTCGACACCGCCGCCGCCATCTCCGGCGTGAGGCCGGGCCGGAGAGCCGCCAGCGCCGCCGCATCCGCCGCCTCGCCCAGCAGCCAGTCGCGGAAGCCGCCCACGGTCAGATGCGCCACCGGGGCGAAGGCGGCCGGGTCGTGCCGGTCGAGGATCAGCCGGGTTACCTCATCGGCCTCGTAGGGGATCACCGCTTCGTTCAGGAAATGCCGCAACGGCAGATCGGCCAGTGCCCGCTGCGCCGCCACCCTCTCCTGCGCGCTTTCGGCCGCCAACCCGGCGAGCTGGTCGCCGGAGCGCAGCGGGGTGGCCCGGGCCAGCAGGGTCCGCAGGTCCGGGAACAGGTAGCGCGTGCCGCCGACTGTCTGCGCGAAGCCCATCCTGCGCCTCCTCTCCCCCTCCATCCTGCCGCCTCCGGCTCCGGCTTGCCAGCGCCTCGCCTTCGCGGGATGTTGCCGGGGAACCCGAGGGGGAGCGTATGCAACGAGAGCAACTGGAGATGGCGCCGGATGCGGCCACCGACTGGCCGGACCGGATCTATGCCCTGCTGAAGGAGCATGGCATCCGCCAGGTCGCCCTGGTGCCGGATGCCGGCCATGCCCGCCTCATCCGCCGCTGCGAGGCCGATAACGACATCCGCGTCGTCCCCCTGACGACCGAGGAGGAAGGCATCGCCCAACTCTTCGGCGCCTGGCTTGGCGGCCAGAAGGGCGTGCTGCTGATGCAGAGCAGCGGCGTCGGCAATTGCATCAACATGCTCTCGGTCGCCATCGCGCACCGCACGCCGCTGCCGATGATCGTGACCATGCGCGGCGATTTCGGGGAGTTCAACCCGTTCCAGGTGCCGATGGGCAATGCCACCCAGACGGTGCTGGAGGCGATGGGCACGCTGGTGAAGCGCGCCGACCGGCCGGAGGATGTCGCCGATACTGTCAATGCCACGCTGCGGCTGGCCTTCAACACCTACCGCCCGACCGCGACCCTGATCGGCCAGCGCGTCATCGGCGCCAAGACCTTCGGGAAGTGAGAGATGGCTGAAGCGATCGAGACCGGCGCCTCCGGCAAGCTGAACCGCCGCGCCGTGGTGCGCGCGCTGCTGAAGGACCGGGCCGGGCAGCTGGTGATCGGCGGCCTCGGCGCCCCGGCCTGGGACATCACCGCGGTCGGCGACTGCCCGGAGAACCTGCCGCTCTGGGGCGGCATGGGCGGCGCGGCGATGATGGGTCTGGGCCTCGCCCTGGCGCAGCCGGAACGCAAGGTGCTGGTCATCACCGGCGATGGCGAGATGCTGATGGGCGTCGGCAGCCTGGCCACCATCGCCGTGCAGCGCCCGCGCAACCTCTCCGTCGTGGTGCTGGACAACGAGCATTACGGCGAGACCGGGATGCAGGAGACGCATACCCGGCATGGCGTGGATCTGGCCGGCATGGCGAAGGCCGCCGGCTTCGCCGACGCGCGGCTGATCCGCGAGGCGGCCGAGGTGCATGCGCTGCGCGAGGCCATCCATGCCGGCAACGGCCCCCTCTTCGCCCAGATCAAGGTGGACGAGAAGAACGAGCCGCTGGTCCTGCCGCCGCGCGAGGCCTCGATCCTGCAGGCCCGGATGCGGGAAGCGATCCTCGGCCCGGAGGCGCATCTGCAATGAGCCATGTCCTCTGCCTCCGCTCCCTGCATCCCGAGGCGATCGAGAAGCTGCGCTCCCATCCCGGCATCACCGTGCAGGTGCTGGAGGACATCAACCCGCAGACGCTGGCCGAGGCGCTGCCGAAGGCGGAGGCGGTTACCGTCCGCGCCACGCGGATCGACCGTGCCTTCCTCGCCCAGGCACCCAATCTCCGCATCGTCGCGCGGCATGGCGTCGGCTATGACGCGGTGGACGTGGCTGCCCTGACCGAGCGCGGCATCCCGCTGACCGTGACGCCGGATGCCAATGCGGTCTCCGTGGCGGAGCATGCGCTGATGCTGATGCTCTCCGTAGCCCGCCGCACCAAGGACTACGACGCCAATCTGCGCAAGCTGAAATGGGGCGCACAGCCGGACCTGCCCTGCTTCGACCTCAATGGCCGCACGGTGCTGGTGGTGGGCTTCGGCCGGATCGGCGGGCGCGTGGCGCGGCTCTGCCACGCCTTCGGCATGCGCGTGCTGGTGCGCGATCCCTTCGTGCCGCAGAACACCATCAAGGGCGCCGGCTTCATTCCGGTGAAGGACCTCGCTGCGGGGCTGGCCGAGGCCGATATCGTCACCCTGCACTGCCCGAGCAACGAGCAGAACCGTGGCATGGTGAATGCCGAATTCCTCGCCGCCATGAAGCCCGGCGCGGTCCTGGTGAACACTGCCCGCGGCACGCTGGTGAATGAGCCGGCGCTGGTGGGGGCGCTGAAATCCGGCCACCTGTCCGGCGCCGGCCTGGACGTGTTCGAGGAGGAGCCGGTGGAAACCCACATCCCCCTGCTCGACCTGCCGAATGTCGTGCTGACCCCGCACAGCGCCGCGGCGACAGCGGAGGGGATCCGGCGCATGTCGCTCTCCTGCGCGGAGAGCGTAATCGCCGCCTTCGAGGGCCGGCTCGACCCCGATGTGGTCATCAACCAGGAGGTGCTGCGCGGCAACGCGTAGCAATGGCACCATGGTGGACAATCCCCTCCTTGCCCTGGCCGATCACGCGGCTTCCTGGCGCAGCCGGCCCATGCCGGAGGAGGTTGCGCACCATGCAAGGCGCGCCCTGATCGACTGGTTCGCCGCCCTGCTGCCCGGCTGCCTGCGCCCGCCTGCGACGCTGCTCGCCGCCGCCATGGCGCCGGAGCGGGGTCCGGGCCGTGCCATCTGCTATGTGGACGGCATGGCCAGCCCGCTGCGCCATGCCGCCCTGCTCAACGCCACAGCCAGCCATACGGTGGAATTCGACGACATCTACCGGGATGCCGGCTACCACCCCGGCTGCCCCACCATCGGCGCCGCCCTGGCCGCGGCGCAAGCACGCGGCGCGACGCTGGAGCAGCTCCTCCGCGCCATCACGGCGGGCTATGAGGTTTCCTGCCGCATCGGCGTCGCGGTGCAGCCAAGCCATTACAAATACTGGCACACCACTGGCACGGTCGGCACCTTCGGCGCGGCGGCAGCCACCGCCGTGCTGCTGGATTGCGACGCGACCCGAACCGCGCACGCCATCGCCACCGCCGCCACCTTCGCCGGTGGCCTGCAGCAGGCTTTCCGCAGCGATGGCATGTCCAAGCCCCTGCATCCCGGCCATGCGGCCGATGCCGGCGCGCTGGCCGCCATCGGCGCCGCAGCAGGCGTGACCGGGGCGCTGGATGCGCTGCACGGCCCGGTCGGCTTCGCCGCCGCCACCAGCGAGGATACCGGCAAATGGGACAAGGCGCTGGCCGGGCTCGACCAACGCTTCGCCATCACCGCCATGACCTTCAAGAACCATGGCTGCTGCGGCCATATCTTCGCCGGGCTGGACGCCCTGCGTGACCTCCAGGCCGAGCACGGCTTCGCCGCGGATGACGTGGCCCGCATCCATCTCGGCGGCTACAGCGCCACCAAGGATGTCTGCGACCGCCCGGTGGTGCGGACGGAGCAGGAGGCGCGCTTTTCCGCCCAGTACTGCCTCGCCGCCATGCTGGTGCTGGGCGGCGTCCGCATCGCCGCCTTCGAGCCGGAGAACCTGTCCAATCCGACGATCCGCGCGCTGATGCCGAGGATTACGGTCAGCCTCGACCCCGAACTGGCGGATGCCTATCCCGGCAAACGCGCCGCCAAGCTGACGGTAACGCTGAAGGACGGGCGGGAGCTGTTCCGTTACCAGCCGACCCGCAAGGGCGATCCGGACGCGCCGCTCTCCGATGCGGAATTGTCGGAGAAATTCCGCGAACTGACGGTGCCCGTCATCGGCGCGCGGGCAGCGGAGGAATTGCTGGCTTCCCTCTGGACCGGCGATGCGCTGCCGGGCGCCGTGCCGCTGCTCGTGCACGGTACCCGGCGCGCCGCGGAGTAGCGCCTACTTCTGCGGCAGCTTGCCCCACTCGGCGAGCAACTGTCGCAGCGCGGCGGCGGAACCGGGCGGCAGCGGCCAGGCGGCGGGCGGCCGGGCCGGGCCGACATCCACCCCTGTCAGGATCAGCGCCGCCTTCACCACGGAGACATTGGCGCCGTTCTGCTCCTCCGCCCGCAGCGCCTCGAAGCCGCCGATGGCTGCGATCGCCGCATTGGCCCGCGCGTAATCCCCTTCCCGCAGCGCCCTCAGGATCGCCACCGACCGCTCCGGCGCGATGTTGATGAGGCCAGAGGTGAAGCCTCGCGCCCCGAGCGCCGTCATCGGCGGCGCCCAGGGCTCGGCCAGGCCGCAGATGAAGGAGATGCCCTCCCCCGCGCGGCGGATGGCCTGGGCCAGCACCATCAGGTTCGGCGTTGCCCATTTCACGCCGATGACGCCGGGAATGCGACACAGCGCCTCGATCGCCGGCAGGCCGATTCCGTCGTTGCGGAGATAGAGCACCACCGGCAGCCCGGCCGCCTCCGCCACCTTCGCCACATAGGCGGTGACGCCGCGCGGCGCGACGAAGGGGTCGGGCGGCTGATGCACCATCACCGCATCCGCGCCATCCGCCTTCGCCCGCCGCGCCAGGGCGCAGGCTTCCTGCACGCTGCGGCCCACCCCGGCCACCACCGCCGTCCGGCCGCCGATGAGGGCCGGAACCTCGGCCTGCATCCGCTCGGCCTCAGCGTAGCTCAGCGCGTAGAATTCGCTCGTATTGCCATTGACCGTCAGCGCATCCACCCCCGCCTCGGCGCAGCGCGCGATCACGGGGGCCAGCCGTGCCGGGGCGATCCGGTCTTCAGCATCGAAGGGCGTCACCAGGATGCCGGAGATGCCGGCCAGCGCCTTCTGCACTTGCTCCAGGGTCATCCCGGCGTCTCCTCCGCAGCCATGGACAAGGGCTAGCGCAGGTGGCACTCCCCGGCAAAGTCCAGAGGAAGCCTGCCATGCGCCGCAAGAAGCCCGAGGAATTGCGCAGTCATCGCTGGTTCGGCGTGGATGACCTCCGCGCCTTCGGCCATCGCTCCCGCCTGCTCCAGACCGGTCTCTCGGAGGCCGATTTCCGCGGCAAGCCGGTGATCGGCATCATCAACACCTGGTCCGACCTCTCCGTCTGCCACGCGCATTTCCGCACGCGGGCGGAGGAGGTGAAGCGCGGCATCTGGCAGGCTGGCGGCTTCCCGGTGGAGCTGCCGGCGCATCCGGTGACGGAGCAGTACCAGAAGCCGACCTCGATGCTCTACCGCAACCTGCTGGCGATGGAGACGGAGGAACTTGCCCGCAGCCATCCCTGCGACGGGCTGGTGCTGATGGGCGGCTGCGACAAGACGCCGCCGGCCCTGGTGATGGGCGCGCTCTCGGCCGGGCTGCCCTGCATCTTCCTGCCGGCCGGCCCGATGCTGCGCGGCAACTGGCGGGGTCAGCCGCTGGGCTCCGGCAGCGATGTCTGGAAGTACCATGCGGAGCTCCGTGCCGGGAACATCACCCCGGCGCAGTGGAAGGAGATGGAGACGGGCATCGCCCGTTCCTTCGGCACCTGCATGACGGCCGGCACCGCCGCCACCATGATGCTGGCCGTGGAGGCGATGGGCCTGGCCCTGCCTGGCTCCTCCTCCATCCCCGCTGCCGACTCCGCGCATCCGCGCATGGCGACCGAATGCGGCCGTCGCATCGTCGAGATGGTATGGGAGGATGAAACCCCCGCCCGGCTGCTGACCCAGGGCAGCATCGACAATGCCGTGACCGCCACCATGGCCTTCGGCGGCTCCACCAACGCCATCCCGCATCTGATCGCCATTGCGCGGCGGGCAGGGCTTTCGCTGGATCTGGACCGCTTCGACGCCATCAGCCGGCGCACCCCGTTGATCGCCAATCTGCGACCGAACGGCGATACCTTCCTGATGGAGGATTTCTACTACGCCGGCGGCAGCCGGGCCTTCCTGGCGCGGCTGGCACCCTATCTGGACCTTTCCGCCCGCACCGTGACCGGCCGCACCCTCGGTGAGAACCTGGAAGGCGCGGAGATCTACAATGAGGAGATCATCCGTCCCCTCGACCGCCCCTTGCAGCAGGAGGGCGGCGTCGCGGTGCTGCGTGGCTCCCTCGCCCCGCGCGGTGCCGTCATCAAGACCAGCGCCGCCGATCCGCGGCTGCTGACGCATACCGGCCCGGCTGTGGTCTTCGAGGACTACAACGACCTGAAGAAACGCCTCGACGACCCGGATCTGCCCGTCACCCCGGACAGCGTGCTGGTGCTGCGGCAGGCCGGCCCGCAGGGCGGCCCAGGCATGCCGGAATGGGGCATGTTGCCGCTACCGAAGAAGCTGCTGCAGCAGGGGGTGCGGGACATGGTCCGTATCTCCGATGCCCGTATGTCCGGCACCAGCTATGGCACCTGCGTCCTGCATGTGGCGCCGGAGAGCCATGTTGGTGGCCCCCTCGCCTTCGTCCGCGACGGCGACCTGATCCGCCTGGATGTTCCCAACCGCCGCCTCGACCTGCTGGTGGAGGAGGCCGAAATGGAAGGCCGCCGTGCCGCCTGGACGCCGCCACCGCAGCGTTACGCCCGCGGCTGGACTGCCCTGCACCTCCGGCATGTCCGCCAGGCGGATGAGGGCTGCGACTTCGACTTCCTGGAATACGGCCCGCCCACGCCGGAACCGGAGATCCACTGAAGGAGTGCCGAGAAAATCCGCCCCCGCGGGAACCCCGCCCGGCCCGCGGCGTTTCGATTTCTGCACTAGGGAAGGTGGAACGGAAGCAATGGAAGAGGAGCAGGCGCCGCCGGCAGGGGCGGCCGAAGGCGTCCCCCTGATCGAGGGCTGGATGCTGGGGCTGTTGCTCTTCCCCTTCGCCATGGAGGAGATCGTCCGGGTCCCGCCGGCAAACGACGCGGCAGCGCGGGATTAGGCGTCTTCCGGTGAGGGTTGCGGGGCCGGGGTGCGGCTGAAGCCCCCCGGCCCCGCTTGCTGTTTACGGCACTCTCGGCCAGCATCCCCTCCATGCAACACATCGCCGACGCTGCCGCGGCCCTCGCCAGCGGCCGCACCACCGCCGCCGAACTGGTTGAGGCCGCCCTGGACCGGATTGCCGATCCGGCAGGAGAGGGCCGCCGCGCCTTCACCGCGGTCCATGCGGAAGCTGCCCGCGCCCAGGCCCGCGCCATGGATGTGCTGCGCCAGGCCGGCCGCGCCCCCAGCCCCTGGGCCGGCATTCCCGTGACGGTCAAGGATCTCTTCGACGAGCAAGGCCATCCCACTCTCGCCGGCTCCGTCGTGCTGAAGGATGCGCCCCCGGCCGCGGCGGATGCCCCCGCGGTGGCGCGGCTGCGGCGGGCCGGCTTCGTCGTCATTGGCCGGACCAACATGGTCGAATTCGCCTTCTCCGGCCTCGGCGTGAACCCGCATTACGGTACACCGAAGAGCCCCTGGGACCGCGCCACGGGCAGGCTGCCGGGCGGCTCCTCCTCCGGTGCCGCCGTGGCGGCGGCGGACCATATGGGCTTCGGCGGCCTCGGTACGGATACCGGCGGCTCCTGCCGCATCCCGGCGGCGCTCTGTGGCATCGTCGGCTACAAGCCGACGGCGCGGCGAGTGCCGCTCGCCGGGGTCCTGCCTCTCGCTTCCTCGCTCGATTCGGTTGGGCCGCTCGCCCGCAGCGTCGCCTGCTGCGCCCTTCTGGATGCCGTCATCAGCGGCGTCGAGGATCCCGAGCCGCTGGCCCCCGCCGCCGTCACCGGGCTGCGGCTTGGCCTGCCGCGCGGCACCTTCCTGACCGATGACTTGGACGCGACGGTCAGCGCCGCCTTCAGCCGCGCCCTCTCCCGCCTTGCCGGCGCCGGCGCGCACATCGAGATGTTCGACCTGCCGGAACTGGCGGAGATCCCCGAAGCCAACCGCCTCGGCGGCTTCGCCGCCTCCGAGGCCTGGGCCTGGCATCGCGGCCTGATCGCGGAGAGGGCCGAGGGTTACGACCCCCGCATCCTCGCCCGCATCCGGCGCGGCGAGCGCATGTCGGCGGCGGACTACATCGACCTGGTGAATGCCCGCGCCCGCATCATCGCCGCCGTGGCGAAGCGCACCGCTCCCTTCGACGCGATCGTGAGCCCCACCTGCCCGGTCATCCCCCCGGCGATCGCCGAGGTGGAGGAGGAGCGCGACTACAACCGCATCAACATGCTGCTGCTGCGGAACACCTCGGTCGCCAATTTCCTCGACCGCTGCTCGATCAGCCTGCCCATCCACCGCCCGGGCGAAGCCCCGGTCGGGCTAATGCTGACCGGGGAGCACATGGCCGATGCCGTGCTGTTCCGCATCGCCGCGGCGGTGGAGGCCGCGCTGGCGGAAGGCTGAGCGCCGGATCAGGCCTGCCGGAAGGTCCGCGCCACGATGTCGCGGACCAGATCCGGCTCCGGGACGCTTCGCTCGGCGTGGCGGATGACGGAGAGCTGCCCGCGCTGCTCGAAGATCGCGAAGCGCACCTCGCCGAGATCCTCGACGCCCTGCCGGCGCAGCAGGCCGTAGAGGTCGCTGCGCGTCAGCCCGCATCGCCGGAGTTCGTCGTCGAGCACCCGCCCCTGGGCAACCAGCAGGCGCGGGGAATGCTCGAGGAGCTGGGCCACGCTGGGGAATTGCCGAAGCCGCGTCAGGCACCAATGCCCGAAGAGCACCGCAGCCAGCGTCGCCAGGCCGGCGAGGTAGCTGGCGTCATGCGCGTTTGGCACACGCCCGACGATGGCGCCGACCGCGACCGCGGCGACGAAGTCGAAGGGGGATAATTCGGCAAGGGTGCGGCGCTGGCCGACCCGGAAGCCGAGCACGGCGGTGAGGTAGAGCAGGAGCGCCTTGAGGGCGATCCAGCCCAGCTCCCCGATTCCTCCGATCAGATGCTCCATGAAGTCTTCTGCGACCTTGCTGCGGCGGGGGCGGACCGTGGCATCCAGGCCCATCCCGGCATGGAATATTCGGCAGGAGTCATGGCCTGGAGTGCAATCCCGCTCAAGGCCGTGCCGGTGCCCCGCAGTCGGGGAAGGGCTGCAAGTCGCTCCGCGTCGTCCAGCACGGTGCGCGGAGGAGCCGGGCCGCCTTCATCCGTCCGGCCAGGCCCTGCTCACGGCGCCGCGAAGGGATTGCCATAAGTTAAGGCTCCTCCCACCTCGCGTTGAGGCGCGCTGCCGCATCCTTTCCCCTGTCGTCCTGATGCCTTCGGGTTCGGACGGACGGCGTTCGGCAGCGGCTATTCCCGGCAAGCCGCTGCCAGACTGGCCGCCGCAAGGCAGCCACGGGCCGGCTGGAGCCATCCGGCCGGCCCGCTTTCTTCGCCACGCCCCGGACCGGCCTCGCAACGGACAGCGCGCCAGATGGCGCCGGCCGTCCGGCCGTTGTTATCGGTGCCGGGGTGGGGCGGGCCCCGCCTGCGCTTCCAGCAGCGCCAGCAGGCCCTCCAGCAATTGCGCCGGCGTGGGCGGGCAGCCGGGGATGATGAGATCCACCGGCAGCGCGTGGGTGATGCCATCCTCCACGGCGTAGGAGCCACGGAACACCCCGCCATCCGCGGCGCAGTCGCCGGCGGCGACGATCCATTTGGGATCGGGCGTGCAGGCCCAGGCGCGCTCCAGCGCCTCCCGCATGTTGCGGGAGAGTGGCCCGGTCACCAGCAGCACATCCGCATGGCGCGGGCTGGCGACGAAGCGCAGGCCGAAGCGCTCCAGGTCATGGAACGGGTCGGACAGCGCCCGGATCTCCAGCTCGCAGCCATTGCAGGAGCCGGCATTCACCTGCCGGATCGCAAGGCTGCGGCCGAGCCGCCGCCGCGCCGCCGCCTCCAGCCGCTCCGCCAGGGCCTGCACCACGCTGTCCGGCGCCGGCGGCACGGGCTCGGCCAGCGGCCTGCGGAACAGGGCCCGTGCCAGCTTCGGCGCGAGCGTCACAGGTCCACCCCGCTCACGGCACAACCGAAGCTGGCCTCGCAGAGCGGAAAGTCCGCCGCGCTGCCGCCCTGCATCGCCGCCTCCAGCAGCGGATATTGCAGCCAGGAGGGATCGCGCGGGAAGACGGCGCGGATCAGCCCGCCATCGTCCAGTGCCATCCAGTGCAGGCATTCGCCGCGGAAACCCTCCACCATGCCGATCCCCTCCCCGGCCCTCTGCGGCAGCGAGAGCCGCAATTCCCCTTCCGGCAGACGCGCCAGCATCGCAGGCACCAGTCGGATGGACTCGCGCAGTTCCGCGATGCGGATCCGCAGCCGCGCCCCGACATCCCCCTCCGGCAGCACCGGCACCACCGGATCCAGCTCGTCATAGGGTGCCTGGCCCGGCAGGCGCCGGGCGTCGAAGCCGCGCCCGCTGGCACGGCCGATGGGACCACCGGCGCCGAGGCGCGCGGCCAGTTCCGCCGTCACGATCCCGATGCCGGTGATGCGGTTCCGCAACCCGGCATGGGTCTCGCAGAGGCCGGCGAGTTCCGGGATCTCCACCGCCACGGCTTCCAATGCCGAGAGGATGGCGGCCGCCCCGCCCGGCGCGATGTCGCCCGAGACGCCGCCCGGCACCACCCGGTCCATCATCAGCCGATGCCCGAAGGCGGCGGCGCAGGCGCGGAGCACACCTTCCCGCAGCACGGCGCAGCGGGCATGCGGCCAGGCGAGGCCGGCCGCCTCGCAGATCGCGCCCCAGCTCCTCAAGTGGTTGTGGATGCGCTCCAGCTCCGCCATCACGGCGCGGAGCACCAGGGCGCGCGGCGGCGGCACCAGTTCGGCGGCGGCCTCGGCGGCCATGGCGAAGGCCCAGGCATGGGCCACCGTGGAATCGCCCGCGATCCGCGCCGCGAAACGCGCGGCCGAGCGCGGCGACTTGCCCAGCATCAGCCCGATGATGCCCCGATGCGCATAGCCGAGCCGCGCCTCCAGGCGCAGCACCGCCTCGCCCTGCAGATGGAAGCGGAAATGCGCCGACTCGGTCACGCCGCCATGGACCGGGCCGAGGGGCATCTGGTGCAGCCCCTCGCCCTCCGCCGGTAGGAATTCCGGCTGTGGCGGCGGCAGCATGGTCTGCACCGGCCGGCCGGAGAGCGGCGCCACCAGCCCCCACCGCCCATGGTCCAGCCAAGGCCGCGGATCCACCCCACCCTCGGCGCTCAACCCCCAGAGGTCGTGGATCATCCGCTCGAAGAGCGGCGCGCCAAGGCGGGCAGGCGAGAGCGCCGGATAGCGCCCCTCCGGCGCGGGGCAGGAGGCGAGAAGGAGGCCGCCCTCCGCCAGGAAGGCCGCATGCACCAGTCCTGGCTCGGCCCAGAGGGAGAGCAGGGTCAGGCTGTCATCCGCCGCCAGCGCCGCCCATCGGGCGGGGTCGAGGAGGTGGCGCGGCCAGGGCCGGCACTCCGCCGCGGCGCCGTTCGGAAACCGGTCGGCGGCACTCATCCGAGGAGCCTCGCCGCCTTGGTCAGCAGCGCCGCCAGCGGCTCCGGCAGCGCCACACCCAGCAGCAGCGCCAGGGCAAGCAGCAGCCAGAGCGGCCCGAGGGCCATCGCCTCCGCGCGCGTCCAGCCGCCCCGCCGCCTCGGCGCCGCCGGCCCGGCATCACCGAGGCAGAGCGTCAGCAGGACGGCGATCATGGCCGCCACCATCCCCAGCAGCCCGAGGCCGAGCGGCAGCAGCAGCCACCAGCCACGCGCCGCCAGCTCGGTGAGCAGCAGGAATTCGCCGGCGAAGAGAGCAAAGGGCGGCATCCCGGCAAGGGCGGCGATGGCGAGGGCCAGCGCCCAGCCCAGCGCCGGGTGGCTGGCGCAGAGCCCGCCCAACTCCGCGATCCCCTGCCTGCCCCTCATCTGCGCCGCATGCCCGATGCCGAAAGCCACCGCGCCCTTGCCCAGCGAATGGCCCATCAGCAGCAGCAGCCCCGCCATGGTCCCCGCCACGCCGCCCAGACCGAAGGCGAAGACGGCAAGCCCGAGCTGCCCGATGCTGGCCCAGGCGAAGAGGCGCCCGGCCTTTCCCTGGCGCCGGAGCATCAGGCCTGCCAGCAGCAGGTTAGCCAGGCCGAGCGCCAGCAGGTAAAGCCCCGGCGCAACCGCCCCTGGACTGGCATCGAGCACGGCCTTGGCACGCAGCACCGCCAGCAGCGCCGCAATCGGCATCAGACCGGAGAGCAATGCAGGAAGCGCGGCGGGCCCCTCGGCCTCCGCGTCCGGCAGCCAGGCATGCAGCGGTGCCAGCCCGGCCAAGCTGCCGCAGCCGACCAGCAGGAAGACGAAGCCGAGGCTGAGCAGGCCGGGATCGCTCTGCTCCGCCATGCCCCGAAGCGCCGCCCAGGAGAGATCCATCCCGGCCGGTGGCGCCGCGAGAGTCAGCAGGATGATGCCGAACAGCGCCAGGCCGAGGCCGGCGCCGCAGAAAAGCAGCAATTGCCAAGCTGCCTGGGCGGCCCGCGCCGTCCCCTGTGCCGCAAGCATCAGCGCGCCCGCCACGGCGGCGATCTCCAGCCCCACCCACATCGCCCCCATATTGTCAGCGAGCAGCGCCAGCGCCTGCGCGCCGATGAGGAGCTGAAAGCCGGCATGCCAGGCCCGACCGCGCCCCGGTCCGAAGCGCTCCACCGCCATGCCCGCCGAGAAGACCGCCGTCGCCAGCCCGACGAGGCAGGCGAGCAGGAGCAGCGGCAGGTTCAGCGCATCCGGCCGCAACCAACCCTGCCCCCCCTGTGGCTGCATGAGGAGGAGCAGCGCCAGCAGGCAGGAGGCGGCCGAGACGCCGATATTTGCCAACGCCGCGACGCGCACCGAGGGCAGTGCCACCAGCACCACCGCCCCTGCCCAGGGCAGGAGGACGAGGATCCAGGGCAAGGGCAGCGAGGCAGGCAGCATCAGCCCCTCTCCCCGCCATGCGCGAGGCGCGGGACGCGGTGCAGGAAGGCGCCGGCCAGGACAGCCCCCGTC
>CALGVL010000297.1 GCA_937930165.1 uncultured Acetobacteraceae bacterium | reverse complement strand
CGGCCGGAACACCAGGTGGGAGCGCGAGCCGGTCTGGCGCAGCACCAACTCCGCCAGTTCCCGGATCGTGAACTCCGTGGGGTTGCCGAGATTGAGCGGGCCGCATTCGTCCGCCGGGCCATCCATGAAGCGGATCAGCCCCTCCACCAAGTCGTCGATGTAGCAGAAGGAGCGGGTCTGCCCGCCATCGCCATAGATGGTGATCGGCTCGCCGCGCAGCGCCTGTACGATGAAATTGGACACCACCCGCCCGTCATTCGGGTGCATGCGTGGGCCATAGGTGTTGAAGATGCGCGCCACCTTGACCTGCAGGCCGTGCTGCCGGTGGTAGTCGAAGAACAGGGTCTCGGCGCAGCGCTTGCCCTCGTCGTAGCAGGCGCGGGTGCCGATCGGGTTGACATTGCCCCAATAGGACTCGCTCTGCGGATGCACGGTGGGGTCGCCATAGACCTCGCTGGTCGATGCCTGCAGGATCCGTGCCCTGGTGCGTTTGGCCAGGCCGAGCATGTTGATCGCGCCATGCACCGAGGTCTTGGTCGTCTGCACCGGATCGCGCTGGTAGTGTACCGGCGAGGCCGGGCAGGCGAGATTGAAGATGCGGTCAACCTCGACATAGAGCGGGAAGGTGACGTCGTGCCGCAGCGCCTCGAATCTCGGGTCGCCGAACAGATGCACGATATTGGCGCGCGAGCCCGTGAAGTAGTTGTCCACGCACAGCACGTCATATCCCTGCCGCACCAGCCGCTCGCACAGATGGGAGCCGATAAAGCCGGCGCCGCCGGTCACCAGGATCCGCCCGTCCAAGCCAGTCATGCCCGCCATGCTCGTCCAGCTCCGTCCTCGGTGGTTGCGCCCGCAGAAGATTCAGCCTCCGCTCGCACGCCCCTCCGGGCCCGCCTTCAACCAGGACGGACGAGCACGTGAACCCGTTTGTGAAAACAGGAAAGAGACCTGGACAGCGCCCGGAAACTACTCACTTGAACGACCATAATCCAAAAACAATACGAACCAATATTTGTCTTTGCAAATTATTATAACAATAGGGTGATTCCAACCACCGATATATGGTCTGATTCCACAATTCTACTGGGTTGATACATCGGCTACGGGCGAAGGGGCGGCCAGGGAGCCGCCGCCACGGCAGGGCGAATCGCGCAGGCTGACGCACTCGCAGAAACAAGACCGGATCTGCGGGAACCAGCCGCCCCGGTCGCGCCGAAGGCTTCCTGGTCTGCCGCGTGGCAGCGTTCCCGCCTGGGGCCGGCTACTCGCTTTGCCTGTCGTCCCGGCCGCGGTGATGGGCCGCGTGCTCCGCCAGGGCGATGGCGCGGGAGGCGGCCAGGCGCTCCGAGGTGAACCTCTCGGCGATCAAACTGATGCGCCGGGGCACCTCCAGCCGCGCGTGGCCGCACTTCGCCCGCCCCCCTCCACCGCTTGCCGCCGCCGCGAGGGGCTTACGCATTCCCCTCCGTCAACACCGGCTTCTCGAGCCGCCTGGCTTGCTCAAGCCCCAGGACGACCAGAACCTCGGCCCGTCTCAGCTTCGCAATTAGCTGCTCCGGGCCCGGCTTCTTCCCGTTCGCCAGTGCCCCTTCCGAATGTGTTCATGGCCGGGATGCAGTGGGCGCGGCCGGGGCTGGGCGGGCCTGCTGGTAGCACACGACCTGGCCGGAGCCACGCAGTTGGCGAACCGGGTGCTGCTGTCGGGCTGCACGCCGCCATTGTCCGCCCGACCTCCGGCGTCAGCGTATGAGGTACCGCCCGGTCCCCGACGCGTTGAGCGCAGCGCGACGAATGAGGGAAGATTGAAGCCATGGCACACCAGAACCGGGCGCAGAAGCAGACCGTCAGGCGCGTGATGCACGAGTACAAGCATGGCGAGCTGAAGAGCCACGGCCGGCAGGTGCGCAACCCGAAACAGGCCATCGCCATCGGCCTGCGCGAGGCCGGGGCCTCGAACAAGCTGAGCCCGCAGCGGAACCGGCGGAACCTGGAGCGCACCAAAGCGCGCGAGCAGCGCGGACCGCAGGGCCGGCGCAACAAGACCCGCGCCGAACTCTACCAGGAGGCGATGCGGCGCAACATCCCCGGCCGCTCCCGGATGAACAAGGCGGAACTGGAGAAGGCGCTGCGCCGGCGCTGAGCGCGCCGCCGCTCGCCCCGGCCCCGCCCATTACCCGCCCGCGCCAGACTGCCTGAACCGCCCCATGGGAGCAGGGCCGGATCCGGATTGCGTGGCCACGGCCCATCCGCTTCAGTAGCGTGCAGCCGATGCAGGAGCGCAAGGCATGGCCAGGACAATCCAGGTCCCCGAGGCGGGCTACCGCTACATCCCTGCGGTATTCCAGTATTCCGCCGGCGTCGCCGCGCTACCGGGCTTCCGGATCGAGCGCGCACGCTTCGTCCGTCCGCTGCCCCTCGCCGAGGGTTGGCGTCGCATCGCCGCGCACCTCGATGCTCTCGGCCTACCACGCAGCGCCTTCTGCGCCTGCGAATTGCGCTCCCCGGCCCCCTTCACCGAGGCGGGCTTCACCGCCTTCAACCGCGCCTATGCTGCCGTGCTGGCGGAATGGGGCGTGCTGCGGGACGGGCGCAATCCCGTTGCCCGCAGCAATGTCTGCCCGGAGTTGGCCCCGCCGGCCGAGCCATGCTTCCACGCCTTCTGCTATGCCCTCCCCGATCCGGGCGCCGCGCCGAGCTTCGTCGTCGCCGGCAGCGGCGAGGTGCCGGAAGGGCAGGCGAATTACCACGACCACATCGTCGCGCCGGGCGACACCTCCGCCGCCGGCATGCGCGCCAAGGCCCGCTGGGTGCTTGGCGAGATGGAGCGGCGCATGGCCGCCCTCGATGCCGGCTGGGCGATGGCGACGGATGTGCAGGCCTATACGGTGCACGACATCCATTCCTTCCTGGGGGAGGAGGTGGTGCGGCGCGGCGCCGCGCAGCACGGCCTGACCTGGCAATTCTGCCGCCCGCCGGTCCAGGGCCTCGACTTCGAGATGGACTGCCGCGGCCTGCCGCTGGAGCGCGTGCTGCCGGCCTGATCCTGGCGCCGGGTCAGCCTGGCGGCTGCGCCGCCGGCACCGTGCCCTTCGCCGGCGCCTTGCGCCCCGTGGAAGCCCTCGGCGGCCGTTCGAGCAGCCCGGCGATGCCGCGCGGCAGGAAGATCATGAACAGCACCAGCAGGATGCCATAGACCAGGGCCGCGGCGCCGGTGAATTGCGTGCCGAAGGCGATGCGCAGCGACTCCTCCAGCCCGATGGTGATCAGCGCGCCGATGGTCGGGCCGATGATGCTGAACATGCCCCCGGCAATGGCGCCAAAGACGATCTGCAGGGAGATGCCGAGGCCGGCGAGGGATTCCGGGTTCAGATACATGCGGTACTGGCCGGTCAGCGCCCCGGCCAGCGCCGCCAGCGCGCAGGAAAGCGCGGTGACCATCAGCTTCTCCCGCGTCACCCGGATGCCGATGGAGGCCGCCGCATCCTCGTCCTCCGCGATCGCCGCCAGGGCCTTGGAGGCCATGGAGCGGTCCAGCAGCCGCCAGGCGAGCAGCCCCGCCGCCCAGGCCGCCAGCGCGATCCACCAGAAGCCGGCCTTGCCGAACTGCATCGCAGCGAATGCCTCACCCGGCGGCGCCTGATGCGGCGTCATCCCAAGCGAGCCGCCGGTGATGTCGCGCAGCGCGACGATCAGGATGCGCACGATCTCGCCCGCCGCCAGCGTGACCAGCGCGAAATAATGCCCCACCACGCGGAATTGGAAGCAGGGATAGCCGAGCAGCAGCCCCGCCGCCACCGCCGCCGCCACGCCGATCGGCACGCCGAGCCAGGGCGAGATGTCGTAGTAATTCCACAGCAGCCCCATGACATAGGCGCCGATGCCCAGGAAGGCGCCATGGCCGAAGGAGACCAGCCGGAAGCGCCCCATCAGCGCCCAGCCGGTGCCCGCCAGCGCGGTCAGCAGCACGGTGATCAGCACATGCATCAGGTAGTCGGGCGGCGAGAGCAGCGGCACGCAGGCCAGCGCCGCCAGGAGGAGGATCGGGAGCGTCAGGCCGCTCATCCCGCGGGGAGCGCGTGGAGTCATCGCGTGAACAGCCCCCGTGGCCGGAAGAACATGACCAGGATGAAGAACAGGAAGGCGACCACATAGGACAGGTCCGTGCTGCCGTAGAAGCCGCCGACCGAGACGATCAGCCCCATCAGGAAGGCCGCCAGGAAGCCGCCCAGCATGTTCCCCAGCCCCCCCATGACGCAGATCATGAAGGTGATCGGCCCGAAGGAGAGGCCGACGAAGGGATGCACATCCAGTTGCACCACCAGCAGGCAGGCGGCGAGGCCGGCCAGCGCGCCTCCGGCCGCAGAGGCGATCAGGTAGATGCGCCGCGGATCCACGCCCATGAGCGGCATCACCTCGCGGTCGCGGGCGATGGCGCGAATGGCGGTGCCGACATAGGTGAATTTCAGGAAGGCCCAGAGCACTGCTGCCCCCACCAGCGCCGCGATGAAGGCGGCGAGCTTGGTGCCGGAGACGAAGACCTCGCCCAGCTCAATCGGCGGCATCTCCACGCCCAGGCTGCGGAAGTCGGTGGAGAAGATCAAGGTGGCCGCACCCTGCAGCACGAAGAGCACGCCGCCGGTGGCCAGGACCTGGTTGATCGGTGGTGCCGAAAGCAGCGGCTTCACCACCAGCACATGCAGCAGCCCGCCGAGCAGGGCGACCAGCGGCAGGCAGATGGCGAAGGCCAGGAAGAGCGGCCAGCCCGCCTGGGTGTAGAGGAACCAGACGGCATACATGCCGACCATCACCAGCTCCGCATAGCAGAGCCAGATCACGTCCACGACGCCGAAGATCAGGTTCAGCCCCAGCACCGGCAGGGCAAAGACACCGCCGAGCAGCACGCCGTTCAGCAGCGCCTCCAGCAGGAAGGGATCCATGCGGTCAATGCCCCCCGAGATAGCTGCGCCGGATGACGGGATCCTCGGCGAGGGCGGCGGAGCTGCCCTCCGCCGCCACGCGCCCCGTCTCCAGCACATAGGCGCGGTCCACGATGCGCAGCACCTGCGCCACGTTCTGTTCCACGATCAGCACCGTCAGCCCCTCCTGACGGATGCGGCGGACCAGCTCGAAGACCTGCTGCACCACCAGGGGCGCCAGGCCCGCCGAGGGCTCGTCCAGCAGCAGGATGCGTGGGCCGGACATCAGGGCGCGGCCGATGGCGCACATCTGCTGCTCGCCGCCGGACATGGTGCCGGCCAATTGGTGCCGCCGCTGCTTCAGGCGCGGGAAAAGCGTGTAGACATGATCGCGCCGCTGCTGGAAATGCCGCCGGGCCGAAGGGGTATAGGCGCCGACCTTCAGGTTCTCCTCCACTGTCAGATGCGGGAAGAGGCGCCGGTTCTCCGGCACATGCGCGATGCCGAGGCCCGGCAATTCATGCGCCGGCAGCGCCGCCAGATCCTGCCCGCCGAAGCGCAGCGTGCCGGCGGTCGGGCGGATCAGGCCGGAGATCACCCGCAGCAGCGTGGTCTTGCCGGCACCGTTCGGACCGACCACGCCCACCGCCTCGCCCGGGGCGACATGCAGGCCGACGCCGAACAGGGCCTGGAAATCGCCATAGCCGGCATGGATGCCGGAGAGTTCCAGAGTGCCCGCCCCACTCATGCGGCGCGCGCCTCCGGCGGGCCGAGATAGACCTCCGCCACCCGCTCATCCTCCTGCGCCGCCTGCGGCGTGCCTTCGAAGATCACCGCGCCGTGGTCCAGCACCACCACGCGGTCCACGACGGAGAGAAGCACGCCCATGATGTGCTCCACCCAGACGATGGTAATGCCGCGCTCGTCGCGGATGCGCTTCAGCATTTCGGCGGCCTGGCGCATCTCCGCCGCATCCAGTCCGCCGAGGGATTCATCCGCCAGCAGCAGCCGGGGCTGCGTCGCCAGGGCCCGTGCCAGCTCCAGCTTCTTCAGCCCCGCCGCACCGAGGCCGGTGGTGGGCAGATGCGGATCATCCGGCAGTTGCGCCAGCCGCAGCGCATCGCGTGCCCGCGCCTCCGCCTCCTCATGCCCGATCGCGCCGCCGGCACCGTAATGCGCGGCAAGCCGGACATTCTCCAGCAGCGACAGCGTATGGAAGGGCCGAGGGATCTGGAAGGTGCGGCCGATCCCCCGCGCGCAGATCCGGTCGGCGGTCAGGCCGCCGATCTCCTCCCCCGCCAGCCGCCCCGAACCTGCCGTGGGCCTCCGCATGCCGGCGATGCAGTTGAAGGTCG
>CALGVL010000296.1 GCA_937930165.1 uncultured Acetobacteraceae bacterium | reverse complement strand
GGTCGCGGGCCAGCGCCACCGTGCGCGGCACCGCCTGCCGCAGCAGGCAGGAATTCCATGCGACCCGGTGCGCCGCGAAGCGGCCGAGCCAGCCGGGCAACCGTTCCCCGAGTTCCTTGGCGCGCGTGGCGCAGGCCTCGACGGCCTGCGAGCCGAAGCCGTGGATGGCGATGAGGGGCACCGCCTGCGCCAGGCACAGCTCGGCCTCACGCCGGTCCCGGTCCGCGCCCGGCGCCAGGCCTTCGAGCAGGTCGAGCGCCTGCTGGAAATGACCGATGGCCTCGCGGTTGGCGAAGCGCGCGACGCTCCGCTCGCCAGCGCGACACCAGTGCTGGACCGCCGGTTCGGCCAGCCCGGCCCTGGTATAGTGCCAGGCGAGCAGTTGCGGCTCGCGCTCCACCGCCTCGGGGCGCAGCCGCGCGATCGCCTCGGCGGCCTGACGGTGGAGTTCCCGCCGGCGCTCGCGCAGCAGGGTCCCGTAGGCCGCGTCCTGGACCAGCGCATGCTTGAAGGCATAGACCGCCTCAGGTGGCATGCCGCGGCGCTGCACCAGATCCGCGCCCTCCAGCCTCGCCAGTGCGCTGCGCAGCGGCGCCTCGGGCAGCCCGGAGACGGCGGCGACCAGGTCATGTGCGAATTCCCGCCCGATCACCGCTCCTGCCTGCGCCACCTCCCGCACTGCAGGGAGCCGGTCGAGCCGCGCCACCAGCGAGGCCTGCAGCGTCGGCGGCACGGCGAGGGGCGGTAGCGGTCCTTGCAGCTCCCAGCGGTCCGCCTCCTCGCGCAGCAGCCCGCCCTCCAGCACCGCCTTTGCCACCTCCTCCACGAAGAGTGGCACGCCATCCGTGCGGGCCAGGATTTCCGCCTCCACACCTGCCGGCAGCGGCTTGTCGCCAGCGATGCGCCGTAGCAGCGCCACATGCTCCGCCTGTCCCAGCCGGCTGAGCTGCACCAGCGTCACCTGCGGCAGGTTGAGCCAGGCCTCGATGCCGAATTCCAGCCGGTGCGTCACGACCAGCAGCAGGGCGGTCCGCGGTGCCTCGGCGATGATCAGCTCCAGCAGCTCGCGCGTGGTCGGATCCGCCCAGTGCGCGTCCTCCAGCACCGCCAGTATCGGGCGCCGGGCGGCCAGCGCCCGCAGCCGCCGCAGCAGCGCCTCCAGCAGCCGCTCGCGCCTTCGCGGCGGCGGGAGGTCGGGGCTCGGCCAGCGGCCGAGGGTGGGCACCGACAGCAGCTCCGCGATGAGCGCGACATCCTCGGCCGGTGGAGCGGCCGGGCTGAGGAGCGCCTCCAGCTTCAGGAGCCGCGCCTCCGGCGGATCGGCCGGGGCCAGGCCGGCGACGCGCTCCATGCGCGTGATGACGGGACGCAGCACGCTGTCGGCGTGCTGGGGCGAGCAGTAGAACACCAGCTCCTCATGCTGCTGCTCCGCCAGCGCCTCCTGCAGGGCCGCTACCAGGCGCGACTTGCCAATGCCGGCCTCGCCCCGGAGCAGCACCACTCGGCCTTCGCCTGTGCGCGCCTGGCGCCAGCGGCGCAGCAGCAGCTCCAGTTCCTCCTCGCGGCCGATCAGCGGCAGATGCGCCATCCCACCGCGCAGCGCCTCGAAGCGGCTCTCGATCCCGCTCTCCCCGAGGACGCGGAAGCTCCGCTCGGGCCCGGATGGGCCCTGGGGCGCGGGCCCGCCCGCCTCGGCATAGTCGAAAAGCGCGCCGGTGAGGCGCCGGGTGGTGGCATCGATCACCACCGTACCGGGTTCGGCCCCAGCCTCCAGCAGCGCGGCGCGGCCCGGCGTATTCCCGACCAGGTCGCGCTCATCCACCCCACCCTCGCTCGTGAGGCCGCCGACCACAACGGGGCCGGTGGCAATGCCGATGCGGGCCCGCAGAGACCCAGTCGTTAGTGGCCCGGCGGCCAGCCCGGCGATCGTCTCTGCCACGGCGAGGCCGGTGCGCACCGCCCGCTCGGCATCGTACTCATGCGCGGTGGGCCAGCCGAAACAGGCGATGGTCCATTCGCCGAGATGCCGGGTGACGCTCCCGCCATGCCGCTCGACGATGGCCGCGACGGCACGCTGGCAGGTCGCGACGGCGTCCCGAAGGTCCTCCGGGTCGAGCCGGGCCGCGTGGAGGCCGGCAAGGCCGCAGAACAGCAGGGTCAGCTGGCGGCGCTCGGCACCTGATTGCACCGGCGGTCCGGGCCTGGCCGTCATCGCCTTGTCCGGCTCCGGTGGCCGCGGCGGATCCGCTGCGGGTGCCATGTCGCTGGCAGCGGCGGCCGGGGAGGGCGGGGCTTCCACCCGCGTGACCTCGGCGGCAAGCAGGTAGCCGCGCTTCGGCAGGGTGCGTAGCAGGCTCGCCCCGGCTTGGCCCAGTGCCCGGCGGATCTCGGTCACGCATTGGGTGATGCTGTCGTCGGTGACGACGACATCCGGCCAGACGGCCTGCATCAGCTCCTCGCGCGGCACCACCTGCCCGGCCCGCTCGGCAAGGTGGCGCAGGACCTCGGCCGTCTTCGGCCGCAATCCGGTCTCGCCCTGCCGGGGATCGAGGAGCACGCCGCGCGCCAGGTCGAGCGTGTAGCCGCCGAGGCGATAAACCGCCGGTCCCATCTGCGCCGAGCGGGAGTGCGAGTGTCGCATCCTTCCCGGCCTCCGCCCTGTGCGAGCCGGGCGAGGATATAGGAGCTTTCGCCAGGATTTCAGGGCGATTTCGGGCGCCTCTCGGGATTTCCCGCGGGCTGCCGGCGCATTCTTGCCTCCGTCGCAACCGGCCGGATGACGAAGCCAGGCATGGACAGCCCTGGCACCGGGAGATGACCCGGGTAGGGGGACGCGCTTCCCGGCATCGGCATGGTGGCGTCCTTGCCGGGCTTCCTCGTGGCGACCGCGATCGTCCCCGGCAGCCCCCCGACTAGGCCCCGAATGTTCTGGAGATCTGCCATGACCACGCGCCTGATGCACAAGATCCTGCTCTCCGGCACCGCCGGCCTCGCCGTGGCGCTTGCCGCCGCTTCCGGCCCGGCATGCGCCCAGGTCCCCCTGTCCGGCGATGCGCCGGCACAGGCCGGCAACATCGTGGGCGGCGGCAGTGCCACGATTTCCGGCGGCGGGGATGAAATGGTCATCACCTACAGCGAGGGTGGCGCCGGTGGTGGCAGCATCTGGACCCAGGTGCCCCGTCTGGCGCAGGGGCGCAACACGGACAGCGGCGGACTCAGCATCCAGTATCTGGAACCCGAGCGCGCTCCGGCCGGCCGCGAGGCATGGCTGGTCGGCGGCGGGGACGGCATCGAGGTGGTGTATGCCGACCCCATGCCGGGGCGGCGCCGCTGACGGTGGGTGCCGACCTCTCATGCGCGGCCTGCGACCGCCCTGGCCGGACACGGCCAGGGCGATCCGGGCTGCTGTCGCCGGCGGTGCATGATCTGGTGCCGCCTGGGTGCCTCGCGCACTTCGTCCGTGACACGATGCGCGAGGCCCTGGACCTGTCGGCCGATGCAGGCTTCCGCAACGAGGCGAACCCCGCTGCCATGCAGGAGCGCCGGATCAGCGCCGTTCAGGGCACTGCCCTGAACCGGGCGGCGGCTATCTGCTACGAAAATGCCACCGCCCCCCTTCCTCGGCATCCTCCGACTCGCCGCCCGGCGGGAAGCGTTGGTCCGTGTGCGCCTGGTCTCTGCCCCGGACCATCAGCCTATCGGCGAAATTCGCCGCGCAGGCTGCGGCCCGGATAAGCACCTCGTGCGGTCCCGGCCGTGGCGCCGGCACCTCCTCCGGCACCAGGTCCGCAACCGGGCCGAAGGCGCGGCACAGGATGGCCTTCATCCGGCGCTCCTCCGTTGCGCAAGGTCATGAGGCCGGCCCCAGCACCGCCGCGTGGCCAGCATGGCGCCTGCCACCCTGCCTTGCCCGGGCGCCGCCGCTGGGTCAGGCTAGGGCATCGTTGCGGCCAGGGGAGAGCGCCATGGATTTCGCCTATTCCGAACGGGTCGAGCAGTTGCGTGCCCGGCTGCTGTCCTTCATGGATGAGCACATCTATCCGAACGAGCCCGTCTACCACCGGCAACTCGCCGAGGCTTCCGACCGCTGGCAGCCGGTGCCCATCGTCGAGGAGCTGAAGCCCAAGGCGCGCGCGGCCGGGCTGTGGAACCTGTTCCTGCCGGAATCGGAATACGGTGCCGGCCTGACCAATCTGGAATATGCACCCCTGGCCGAAATCATGGGCCGGGTTCACTGGGCGAGCGAGGTTTTCAACTGCTCCGCTCCTGATACGGGCAATATGGAGACCATCGAGCGCTATGGCACGCCGGAGCAGAAGGAGCGCTGGCTGAAGCCGCTGCTGGAAGGCAAGATCCGCTCCTGCTTCGCGATGACGGAGCCGGATGTCGCCTCCTCGGATGCCACCAACATCCAGACCCGGATCGAGCGCGACGGCGACCACTACGTCATCAATGGCCGCAAGTGGTGGAGCAGCGGCGCCGGCGACCCGCGCTGTGCCATCTTCATCGTCATGGGCAAGTCCGCGCCGGACAACCCGGACCGGTACCGCCAGCAATCCATGATCCTGGTTCCGCGCGACACGCCGGGCCTGAAGATCGTGCGCATGCTGCCGGTTCTCGGCTTCGACGATGCGCCGCACGGCCATGCCGAATTGCACTTCGAGAATGTGCGCGTGCCAGTGGAGAACATCCTGCTCGGCGAGGGCCGCGGCTTCGAGATCGCCCAGGGGCGCCTCGGCCCCGGCCGCATCCATCACTGCATGCGCGCCATCGGCATGGCGGAGCGGGCGCTGGAGAAGATGTGCCAGCGCGCCCTGGAGCGCCGCCCCTTCGGCAAGCCCCTCGCCGACCAGGGGGTGATGCGGGAGCGGATCGCCAATGCCCGCATCATGATCGACCAGTGCCGCCTGCTGACCCTGCACGCTGCCTGGCGCATGGACACGGTGGGCAACAAGGTGGCGCGCAAGGAGATCGCCGAGATCAAGGTGGCTGCCGCGAACATGGCCTGCCAGGTGGTGGACATGGCCATCCAGGCGCATGGCGGCGGCGGCGTGACCGAGGATTTCGGCCTGGCGTATATGTACAAATATGCCCGTACCCTGCGCATCGTGGACGGGCCGGACGAGGTGCATCGCGACCAGCTCGCCCGGATGGAACTGTCGAAGTACCGCCCGCCCCGGAGCGAGGCGGCGAAGGCCGCTCAATAACCATGAGTGGCGGCATGCCCGAGCTGGTGCCGGTCCTCGACCGGCACCGCTTCGACGAGGCGGCGCTGGCGCGCTATCTGCGCGGCCATCTGCCGGGCTTCGATGGCCCGGTGGAGGTCCGGCAGTTCCAGGGGGGGCAGTCCAACCCCACCTTCCATATCGCCACGCGGGCCGGCGACTACGTCCTGCGCAAGAAGCCGCCCGGCAAGCTGCTGCCCCGTGCCCATCAGGTGGAGCGCGAATACCGCATCCTGCGCGCGCTGGAGGGCAGCGATGTGCCGGTGCCGCGCGCCCGGTTGCTCTGCGAGGATGATTCGGTCATCGGCACCGCCTTCTTTGTCATGGACCATGTCCCTGGCCGCGTCTTCTTCGACCGGGTGATGATCAGCGGCACGCCTGCTGAACGCGCCGCGGTCTATGAGGATATGGCGCGTGTCCTGGCAGCCTTGCACCGCATCGACTGGCGCGCGGCAGGGCTGGAGGGCTTCGGCCGCCCGGATGGCTATATGGCGCGGCAGGTCGCGCTCTGGACGAAGCAGTGGGAGGCGGCGAAGGTGGAGGAGATGCCGGAGATGGACCGGCTCGCCGCCTGGCTGCCGGACCACCTGCCGGCGGAGGAGGAGACCACGATCGCCCATGGCGATTTCCGCCTGGGCAACCTCATCATCCATCCGACCGAGCCGCGTATTGTGGCGGTGCTGGACTGGGAGCTGGCGACCATCGGCCATCCCCTGGCCGATCTGGGCTACACCTGCCTGACCTACCATCTGCCCCCCGGCCCGGATGGCGTGGCCGGCGTTCTCGGCACCGATCTCACCGGCACCGGCATCCCGGATCAGGCGGCCTTCGTCGCCAGCTACTGCGCCCATGCGGGGCGGAGCGTGCCGGAGGCCCTGGACGTCTTCCTGATCTTCTCGATGTTCCGGCTGGCCTCCATCGTCGCCGGTGTCTGGCGCCGGGCGCTGGACGGCAATGCCGCTGACCGGCGGGCGATCACCTATCGCGACCGCTATCGCGCCATGGCCGAGCGTGCCTGGGAGCTGGTGCGGCGCGTGGATCCCAGCGCCTAGCGCCGCCTATTCCAGCAGTGCCGCGCGCAGCCGGTCGAGGCGCGCGGCATCCAGGCCCAGGCCCCGCTCCAGCAGGGCCTCCAGGCTGCCATGGCTGGCCACGGCCAGATCCAGCGCGGATTCGATCAGTGGCTGATGGGCGGTAAGCAGCGTGTCGCGCACATCCGCGGGCGTGTTGGGCGGCAGGGCGTGCTCCCGCTTCCAGATGCGGTTGGTCGCCAGGTAGTCCGCGATCACCGTCTCTCGCGGCACGCCCAGCGCGGTCAGGAGCAGGGCCGCGCCGAAGCCCGTGCGGTCCTTGCCGGCTGAGCAGTGGAACAGCAGGGGCAGCCGCTCCTCCTGCAGCAGCAGGCCGAACATGGCACGGTAGCGCGGCAGGTGGTCGGTCGCGTAGGCCGTATAGGCGGTGCGCAGCAGGTCGTGCACATCCTCGCCGGTCGCCTCTTCCCGCTTCAGCAGGTCGCGCAGCGAGGCGCCGACTCGCGGTTCGATGGGCAGGCGGACCACCTCGATCCTTCCGGTGGCCGGCAGGCAGGACGGGGCGCGGGCGGCCTCGCGCTCACCCCGCAGGTCGCAGATGGTGCGGATGCCGGTCGCGGCGAAGGTGGTCTGGTCGGCCTGCGTCAACCCGGCGAGGGAGGCAGAGCGGAACACGCGCCCGAACCGCACCCGGCGGCCATCCGCGGCGCGGTATCCGCCAAGGTCGCGCAGGTTGGAACACCCTTCGAGCGTCACCACGCGCGGCAGCGATGTTTCGCTCGCGGCATTCGGCAGGCTGGTCGGCTGGTCGGCTGGCACGCCCTTCCTCCTTCCCGCCGAGGTGCTTGCGGGCGGGTTCGACTGCGGTGATGCATCCGGTTTTGCCGGTGATCGACGCGGCCGTCGAGGCCGTTAGTGCCGAATCCGCCCCCGCTGGGGAAAGCGGGGCAACCCCTTGGGGGAGGGCTGGACAGGCCCACTGACTTCCGCCGAGGCTTCAGGGCCGCGCGAAAGGCAGGATAACGAGGAGAGAACGGATGTCGGCATCGCCACGCTGGAAGCAGCGCCCGCCGGGCTCCACCTGGGGGGATTTCGGACCGGAGGATCAGCTCGGTCGGCTCAACCTGGTGACGCGGGAGAAGGTGCTGCAAGGCATTGCCGAGGTGCGGGAGGGACGGACCTTCTGCCTGAGCCTGCCGCTCGACCTTCCTGGGGGCAACATCCTGAACCCGCGCCGGCATCCGCCGCAGCTCCGGCCGACGCTGCGTAACGGGCGGCCCAACATGAACTACCCGCTGCGCTGCGACGACCCGCGACTGACCGCTATCGTCTG
>CALGVL010000295.1 GCA_937930165.1 uncultured Acetobacteraceae bacterium | reverse complement strand
GCTCCCTCACCGCATATCCCTGGATCGCAAAGGTCGCTTCATAGGCGCGGCGGTATTAACCGCGGCCAGCAGCCCCCGATGAGCAGGTTATTCGAGGTGTCCATATCCCTGGATCACCAAGGTCACTTCATAGACGCGGCGGTATGAGCCTGGCGTAAGGGCCAGCACTACGGAACGATCAGGGTGGATTTGGAGAAGAGGTGCGTGGCGGACCGCCGCACAGAGTGGCGCCACCCTTCGGAGTTTCGCCGGTCCGGATGCAGGACCGTGGTGGGGGCACTGTCCCGCCGGATGCGAGGTTGACGGGCGCAGCTCGCCAGACACGAAGCTCCGCCTCAACCGGGGTCAGGACAATGCTATCGCTCCGACCTCATCGCCCCATTGACAATAGAATGCTCACGCGAGGTTTCATGAGACTTGCACGGCAGGCAGGCCAGGGGTTGCCCCCGGCTCGCCGCCGATTCTACAGGAAGATCCGCGTCGCCACCGCGATCTGGTAGATCAGCCCCAGCAGGTCGCTGCCGATCTGGAAGGCCTTGGGATCGAGATAGGGCAGGGCGATCAGCTCATCACCCGGCCGCAGCGCCTGCCCGGCGGGGTCAAGCACCAACTCCCCGCTCGCCCGTCGGATCATCAGCGCCGAGTCCCGCCCGCGCGGCGTGAAGCCGCCGGCGGCGCGGATGTAGTCTTCCAGCCGCATCTCCGGCCGCCAGACCACGGCGCGCGGCGCCGAGACCTCGCCGGCCACCAGCACGGTCGAGGACTTCTCGGGAATGACGATCACGTCGCCATCCTCCAGCCGCACCGGGGCACAGCGCCCACCCTCGAAGACGACGACCCGGCCCTCCGGCTGCGTCCGACGCGCCCGCTGGATGTAAGAGGAGACAAGATTTGCCTCGCTGGCGCGGATGGCGGCGACGCCAGTGGTGGGGCTGACGGCCAGGAAGAGCTGCCGCTCCAGCCGGTCCATTGCCTCATCGATCGCCCGGCGCTGCTGCGCCGCCACCGAAGGGCGGAGTAGGAAAACCGACTGCGTGTCCGCCAGCGCCGGATCCACCGCGATGTAGTCCAGCGCCTGGCAGAGCTGGGTGTCACGATCCATCACCAGCACGGAAGGACCGATGCGGCTGCCCTCCACGGTGACGCGCACGGTGCGCGCCGGGCTGTCGGTGATGAAGATGACGGTGTCCTGATCGGCAAGCGTCAGATTCGCAAGCTCGGGCAGGGTGGCATAGCGGGAGAAGGGCTGGCCGCCCCGCGTACCCTTGACGATGGCATTGGTGGCGGAGGGCAGCGGGCGGGCATAGTCGATCAGCTCCCGCCCGGTCATCACCCGGCCCGGCACCTCGAAGAGGTAGTTGTTGCGCACTGCCCCCTCGGCCCCGACCACGGCGCGCTGCCGCGCCACCACCAGCGTGTCCCCCTCCTGCAGACGTACCGATGGCAGCCTGCCCTCCAGCAGGAAGCGGTAGAGATCCACGTTGGCGATGGTGCGGCCGCCGCGCTGCACCGCGATCTCCCGGTAGGAGCCGCGGCCGGGATCGACACCGCCGGCGCGCACCAGGAAGTCGAGCACGGAATCCGCCGCGGTGCCGCCATAGCGGCCAGGGGTACGGACAAAACCGGTGACGAAGACGCCGATGCGCTGGGTGGAGAGCAGCACGGCATAGACCTGCACCTGGCTGGTGTAGACCCTCCGCACCTCGCGCTCGACCACCTGCTGCAGGTCGCCGGCGCGGGTGCCGGCGATGCGGACCGGCCCGATATTGGGCAGGAACAGGGTGCCGTTGGGATCGACGACGCCGACCGCCTCCGCCTCCACCGCGCCCCAGACGCGCAGCGAGACGCGGTCTCCCGGCACGATGATGTAATTGGGGTTCGGCGCGTCGCTGACCGAGATTGCCTCCCGCGTGAAGAGGCTGGCGCCAAAGACCGCGGTGGCGCCGGGGGCACGATTGCTATCGCCGAGCGGCCCGACCGCGACCGGCCCGCCCTCGGACTGCGTGGTCGTGCCGGGACGGGAAAGGACGCGCTCCGGCTCCACCAGAGTGTCCAGCCTTTGCACCGCCGGCCCGGTGGCGGGAGCCTCCCGACCCGGCGCGGACAGGCTATTGAGGGTCACGCCCTGCCGCTGCTGCAGCAATTGCATCGGCGACTGCGCCAGGGCCGGGGCAGCCGCGGCCAGCGCCACGCCCAGGGCGGCGAGGCCGCGCATCCTAAGCCGCATGTTCGCGCATTCCCGCCACCAGCAGCCAGGCGAGGCCATAGGCCACCGACAGGCAGATGAAGATATAGACCACGTTCAGGCTCGCCCTCGGATAGCGGGGCCATTCGGCCAGGTTCGGCTCGACGACCCGAAGGAGGAAGATCTGCTGGCGCTGCGCCTCGGCCCGCGCCCGCTCCAGGGAGGCAGTAGCGGAGGCGAGCTGGGTCTGCGCCAATTCGCGCTCTACGCCCAGCCGCTCGAACTCGCCGACCTGCTGCGAATTGCCGGCATCGGCGGTGTTGACCCGCTGCCGCTCCTCCCGCACCTGGGCGTCCAGTCCCTCAATGCGGTTGCGCAGTTGCAGGATGCGCGGGTTGTCGGCACGAGCGAAGCGCAGCGCCTCTGCCAGCTCGGCCCGCGCCTGGGCCAGCGCGCCTTCCAGCCTGCCGAGATTCTCGAGCGCCAGCGCGGCGGAGCGGCTGGGATCGACCGCGCGCTCGCGCTCCCGGAAGGTGGTGATGGCATCCTGGGCGGCGGCGAAGCGTGCCTCGGCCCGCGCCACCTCCTCCCGCGCTACGCGGAGCGCATCCTCCTGCAGGCGCTGGTTCAGGCGGTTCACCATCTCCTCGGACAGGCGGAGCAGCTCGGTGGCCAGCAGGCGCGAGTCCTCGGCGCGGAAACTCCGTACCCGTAGCGCGGTGATGCCGCTGGAACTGTCGTATTCGGCGGTGACCATGCGGCGGAAATAGTCGAGCAGCCGCTCGGCGCTCGGCTCCGCCCACCAGAGGCGGGCGATGGGGTCGGCCTCTGGCCGGCGGAAGATGCCGACGAGATCGAGCCGGTCCCGCAGCGCCGCGATGGCATCATGGGATTGCAGGTAGTCGCGGATGCCCATCGCCTCCTCCGAGGCGGGGCGGAAGCCGGCGCTCATCATCATCTCCCCGATGCCGCCGCCGGCGGCCTGGGCATGGCGGCCGCGCACCACGAAGCGCGCCTCGGATTCATATTGCGGCGCGGCGAGGAGGAAAAAATAGACCGCGGCCAGCAGAGTCGGCAGCAGCACCAGCAGCTTGAAGGGGTGCCGCCGCGCGAGGCGGCGGAGCCGCACGACCAGCCCTTCGCGTGCCGGGGCCGGGGCCGGGGCCGGGCCAGGCCAGCTCCCGCGCGGCAAGGTGACGTCGAGCGCATTGTCGAGGCGGCTGTCCACGTCCAGGGCTCCTTCAGCCCGCCTCATAGGCGGCGATTGCTTCGTCCACTTTATCATAGCGGATCAGCCTGCCGTCCCGGAGGACTGCGGCGGAGGTGCAGAATTTACGCACCAGCCCCGGCACATGGGAGACGAGGAGCAGTGTGCCATTCTCCCGCCGATCCGCCAGGGCCTGCCGGGCGCGCTCGCCGAAGCGGGCATCACCCACGGCGATCGCCTCGTCCACCAGATAGCAGTCGAATTCGATGGCAAGGGACAGGGCGAAGCCAAGGCGCATGATCATGCCGGAGGAATAGGTCCGGACCGGCATGCGATAGTATTCGCCCAGTTCGGCGAAGGACTCCACCTGCTCCACCGTCTCGGCGATCGGCTTGCCGTAAATGCGAGCGATGAAGCGGGCATTGTCGGCGCCGGTGATGCTGTAATGCATCGCCCCGGCGAAGCCGAGCGGCCAGGAGACGGTCATCCGTCGCTCCACCCGCCCGCTTGTCGGGTATTCGACCCCGGCGATCAGGCGCAGTAGCGTGGTCTTGCCGGCACCGTTGCGGCCGAGGATCCCCACCTTCTCGCCCCGGTGGAAGGTGCAATTGATGCCGCGCAGCACCACGCGCTCGCCGAAATGCGTCTTGTAGCTCTTATGCAGATCGTGCAGCCGGATCACCGCTCACACCACCAGGTGGCGCCGCGCCCGGCGCAGCCCGGCCATGCCGAGCAGGTTGAGGGCAGCAATCCAGCCAAGCACATAGACGATATCGTAATGCGTCGGCACCCGCGCGCCGAATTGGCCGTCGCGCACCAGCTCGAAGCAATGGACGGTGGGAATCCACAGCGCCATCCGCTGCAGCTCGGTTGGCAGCCAGAACAC
Source organism: uncultured Acetobacteraceae bacterium (assembly GCA_937930165.1). Taxonomy (GTDB): domain Bacteria; phylum Pseudomonadota; class Alphaproteobacteria; order Acetobacterales; family Acetobacteraceae; genus CALGVL01. The sequence goes on along the minus strand of CALGVL010000295.1, from coordinate 3,319 downwards.
CATGTAGAAGGCGCCGGTCAGCGGCATGCTGAGATAGGTGAGGAGATGCGTTACCCGGTCGAAGAGGTCGGCATAGACGCTGCCGACTGCGACCAGCATCCCCAGCCCGTGCGCCAGTAGCAGCATGAAGGCCAGGCCGAGGACGATCTTGGCCGGCTCATGCGGCCATTCCCCGGCGACGAGGCCGAAGAACAACAGGAAGCCCAGCATCGCCCCGAAGGCGGCGCCGCCCTCCAACAGGTTGCGGGCAATCACGATGTCCAGCAGCGTCACATGGCGGTGGTAGAGCAGCGACTGGTTGGCGGAGATGACGGAGGGCGCGCGGTTCACCACGCTGCGCAGCAGGTAGAAAGGGACGTAGCCGATCACGAAGAAGGTGCCGGGGTCCAGCCCGCCCGGCATGGCATGGCCGGTGAGCTTATGCAGCAGCCCGATGGCGCCGCCGAGCATCGCCGGTTCCAGGAACAACCAGAGATAGCCAAGATTGTCGCGGCCGAAGCGGGTGCCGAGCTCCCGCAGCGTCAGCGCGCCGATGACGCGGAGCTGGACCCGCAGTGCTGCGCGCAGGCTGTGCTGCGGGCCGGGATCGGAGGCCTCGGCAGCGGTCACGGGTGTTAGGATCCGCTGCCACGGAGTAGGGGGCGGACCGCCGCCCAGGCGCCGTTCTCCCGACAAACCAGGCTGGAGCGCTCATCCAGACCGCTGCCGATCAGCACCTCCCGGCATTCCCGGCCACTGGCGGCGTGATAGGCGCGCAGCAGCCGCACCCGTGCGCTCTGGCCGCTTCCCGGCAGCGGCAGCCGGGCTTCCGTGCCGGGCGCTGCGGTGGCAACGAAGGCGGCCAGCGGATCGGGAGCGGGCATGGCAGCCGTGCCGGCCGGCACCGCCACTTCGGCTGGCGCCGCGGCCTCGGGCATGGCGGGCGCTCCGGCGCAGCCGGACAGCATCAGGCCGGCAAGGACCCAAAGCTGCGCCGCGCGCCCGAAATGTTGGATCCTGATGGTCCCGAATGCCATGAAGCTGGCCCCCTGCGCGTCTCTAGCAGAAAGCGATCAGGCAGCAAGTAACTTTCCGGTGGTAGGCGAAAACTTGCCCCCCTATAGATCGGCCGGGTGAACGGTTTCAATCGGAGTGCGGCCATCCTGACACCGGGATCCGCCATGGAGCCTGCCGCAGCGCTCGCCGTGCCGCAGGCGCTCCGGCGTGCCATTCCGCACCTCCAGGGCTTCTTCCCGGACCGGCTGCTGCTGGCGCCCGAAGCGGCGCCGCCGGATGCGGCGCGGCTGGTGCTGGAAGAGGCGGCAGCACCGGGCCCTGCCACCATCGGGCCTGCGATCACCCCGGGCGGGAATACCAAGGACGGGCGCAGGCTGCACGCCACCGAGGGGCCGTGGCGCCCCCCCACCTTCGGCCGCCGCCGTGCCCCGCTGGCCCTGGTGACGGCTCCGGGCCCCGACCCGGTGGGCCATGCGCTGCGGCAGGGCCTCGCCGGGTCTGGGCCGGATGCGACGGCACGCGCCCGGGCGCGGGCGCTGATGGCACGGCTGCGGGAGGCGCGGGTCGGCGGCACGCCCGGCCTGCCCGATCCCGGCCCCGCCGGCCTTGGTCTGCCGCAGGGCGAGGCGGTGCTGGTCCTCGATCCCTGCGCCCCCGCCCTGGCCGCTGCCGCCCGCGCCATGCTGGCGGCGGCGCGTCAGGCGGCCGAAGGGCGGCCGCTGTTGCTGGCTGCCAGCCCCGCCGCGCCGCGCCATGCCCGTCCGGTCCTGCCACCGGATGCCGGGCGCTGGCTGGCCGGCAGGCTGGCGCCCTGGACGCTGCTGGACCTCGCCCATGCGGTGCATGGGCTGGGGGACGAAGTAGAACTGCTCGCCCTGGCCGCCGGGCTGGAGGTCCGGTCGCACGCGCCCGTCCCCTGGGCCGGGCAGCCGGCGGATGCCGCCTTCGCCGCGCTGCTCACTGCCACGCGCTGGGCCGACCCCTTCCGCGCCCGCCCCTGGACACCGGAGGAGGCCATCGCCCAGCTCGCGGACTGGCGGGTGGCGGAGGCGGCGAACCGCCGCATCCTCGCTTGCACCGGCATTGAATGGTTCAAGGCCCGCCGCGTCCAGGAGGCGCTGGCCCGCAGCGGCCGCCCGCCGCGTCTCCGCATGCGTGGCTCCGACGCCATCCGCGATGCACGGTGCGGCGGTGGGGCGGTGGCGGTCTGGGCCTCGGCGATGTCGCCCCGGCTGCGGGCGCGCGCCGCCGCCGCCGGCGTGCCGCTGGTGCAATTGGAGGATGGCTTCATCCGCTCTGCCGGGCTTGGCGCGCTGCTGACCCCGGCTGCCTCGCTGGTCATCGACGGGCGGGGGATCCACTTCGATCCCTCGGCGGAGAGCGACCTCGAGCATCTGCTGGCGACCGCGGAATTCGACGCCGGGCTGCTCCGGCGGGCGGCGCGGCTCAGGGAGGCGCTGATCGCCGGCGCCGTCACCAAGTACAATCTCTCCGGCAAGGCGCCCGTCCTCCCCGCGCCACCGGGCCGGCGCGTGATCCTGGTGCCCGGCCAGGTGGAGGACGATGCCGCCATGCTGCGCGGCGCCTCCCGTATCCGCAGCAACCTGGAACTGCTGCGGGCAGTGCGACGGGAGAACCCGGAGGCCTTCATCCTCTACAAGCCGCATCCGGATGTGGAGGCCGGCATGCGCCGCGGCGCCCTGCCCGCGGCGGAAGCCGCGGCCCTGGCCGATATGGTGCTGGAACGCACCCCGATCGGGCCGCTCTATGCGCAGGTGCAGGAGGTGCACTGCATCACCTCCCTCAGCGGCTTCGAGGCGCTGCTGCGCGGCCTGCGCGTCGTCACCCACGGCCAGCCCTTCTATGCCGGTTGGGGCCTGACCGAGGACCGCGACCCGCCGCCCCGCCGCGCCCGCCGCCTCAGCCTGGATGCGCTGGTCACCATCATCGCTGCCGGCGCCGGCCTCGATGCCCAAGCCGCCAAGGCGCTGCCAGAGCGGGTGTTCCGCGCAGGAATCCTCAATCTTGTCGGCCCGGTGTCCGAGTACCTGCTGGTCTTAATGAACCCTACCGGCGAGCAGTCTAGGGAGGGCGCAGAGGGAAAGGGGTAACGCTCGGGGAGTTCATCGACGACACCTTCAAGATTGCCGTGGGATGGCTTGGATGGACTCCCGAGCAAGCGCTTCATACGCGCCTCGGCCTCGCTATTGATCGCCTCGTACTCCTTCGAGCGATGGCTGATCTCCATCACCGACATGCCGACGCCGGGGAGCGCGACCAGGTCGCGCTGGCCCTCTCCGAGCACTTCGACAGATCGGAAGAG
>CALGVL010000294.1 GCA_937930165.1 uncultured Acetobacteraceae bacterium | reverse complement strand
TCAGCATCACCGCGCGCGATGGGGCGCCGACGGCGCGCAGGGCCTCAGGCGGGCCGGGGGAGGTCTCCTCCAGCGCCTCGGCCAGCAGCTTGCCGACGAAGCCGATGGAGCGGAAGGCAATGGCGAAGGTGCCCGCCGCGGCGCCGGGGCCGAAGACGGCCACGAAAATCAGCGCCCAGACCAGCGAGTTCACCGAGCGCGAGGCAACCAGCACCAGCTGCGCCAGGCTGTTCAGTGCCCGGATGGAGCAGACATTGCGCGCCGCCAGCAGTGCCACGGGGACGGCCAGCCCGAAGGACAGGATGGTGCCCAGCGTTGCGATGTGCAGCGTCTCGATCAGCGCCGTGTGGACGGCGGGATAGTAATGCGCCAGGTCGGGCGGCCAGAGCCGGACCAGCAGGTCGGCCATCTGCTCCGGCGCATCGGCCAGGAATTCCGGGATGATGTCGATGCTGCGCACGGCCCAGACCAGGGCCGCCACCACCGCCAGCCAGACCAGCCAGCGCGACAGGCGCTGCGCCGGGGTGAAGCGCCGCCATTCCCGCCGCAGCGGGTTCAGCGGGTGCGGGGCCGCGGTGACGCTCATCGCAGCGCCGCCCTCACCCGGCCGGAGATCACCTCCGCCAGGAAGATCAGCGCGATGATGGCGATGAGGATGGCGCAGACGAAGTCGTAGTCGAAGCGCTTGAAAGCGGCGAAGAGCGTGCCGCCGATGCCGCCCGCCCCGACGATGCCGACCAGGGTGGAATTCCGCAGGTTGGAATCGAGCTGATAGAGGCAGAAGCCGACGAAGCGGGAGGCCACCTGCGGCAGCACCGCATAGAGCAGCACGGAAGCGCCCGGCGCACCGGTGGCGCGTACCGCTTCGACCGGCTTCATGGAGATCTCCTCAATCGCCTCCGCGAACAGCTTGGCGATGAAGCCCATGCTGGCGATGGTCAGCGCCGCGACGCCAGCCAGGGCACCGAAGCCGATCGCCTTCACGAAGAGGATGGCAACGATGACGTAATGCAGGCTGCGGCAGAGGGCGATGAAGCCCCGCGTCGGCACCGCGATGAACCAGGGCGAGAGATTGCGCGCCGCCATCAGCCCGAGCGGCAGCGAGAAGACAATGCCAAGGGCAGAGGCCAGCACCGCGATCTGCAGGCTCTCCAGCATCCCTTCCAGCAGCAATTCCCAGCGCTCGAAATTGGGCGGGAACATCCGGGCGAGGAAACGCCCTCCCTCCCCGAAGCCGACAGAGAGCCGTTCCCAGGTGATGCCAAGCTGCGCCGAGGCAAAGACGGTATAGGCGGCAAGCGCCAGCAGGCCGAGCCGTGCCGCCCAGTTCGGCGCGAAGGCTTGGCGGGCCACGCCCGTCGCCGCGCTCACAGCCAGTCCTCCCCACCATAAATCTGGCGCAGATGTGCAGGCTCCAGCGCCTCGGGCGGACCATCGAAGACGATGGTGCCGCCGGCCATGCCGATGATCCGCTGGGCGAAGCGCTTCGCCAGCTCAACATTATGGATGTTGATGATGACCGGCACCCGCGCCTGCGTGGTCAGGCCGGTCAGCAGTTCCAGGATCTCCACCGCCGTCTTGGGATCGAGGGAGGAGGTCGGCTCATCCGCCAGCAGCAGGTCCGGCTGCTGCATCAGCGCGCGGGCGATGCCGACGCGCTGCCGCTGGCCACCGGAAAGTGCATCGGCGCGCCGCGTCGCGTGATCCGGCAGGCCGACGGCGTCCAGCAGGGTGAAGGCGCGCTCGATATCCACTTCCGGATAGCGCCGCAGCCAGGCGCGCCAGAGCGGCGTGTAGCCCAGCCGGCCGCAGAGCACATTCTCCATGACCGACAGCCGCTCGACCAGGTTGTATTCCTGGAAGACCATGCCGATGCGCCGGCGAGCAAGGCGCAGTGCCTTGCCGCGCAGGCCGGTCAGCGCCTCGCCGTGCAGCCGGATCTCGCCGCGCGTCGGCTCGACCAGCCGGTTGATGCAGCGGATCAGGGTGGACTTGCCGGTGCCGGAGGGGCCGATGACGGCGGTGATCCCCTCCGGTGCCAGGCTGAGGTCGATGCCGCGCAGCACCGGCTGGCCGGGGACGTATTCCTTGACCAGCCCGCGGATTTCCAGCCCACGCTGCACGGCGGCGCTCATTGCGGCTTGGCCGGCGCCTGCTGTTGCTGCCGGCGCTGCTGCGCACGGCGGGCGGCGGCCTCCTCCT
>CALGVL010000293.1 GCA_937930165.1 uncultured Acetobacteraceae bacterium | reverse complement strand
CCGCCCATCCCCTCCACGCGCTCGGCCATGCCACGCAGGCCGAAGCCGCCGCCGGCGGCACGCCCCGGCTTCCCTGCGCCGCCACCGTCATCGGCGACCTCGATCAGGAGGCAGCCATCGAGACGCCCGACCAGCACCCGCACGCGACTTGGCCGGCCATGCCGCGCAGCATTGCCCAGCGCCTCTTGCACCAGGCGGTAGGCCGCTTCCGCGGTCGCCCGGCCGAGCCCTGCCTCGCTGCCTGCGACGATTGCCAGTTCCCAGGTCACCTCGGGCCGGCGCCGTCGCCAGAAGCCAAGCAGCTCCTCCAGCGCGGCGCCGAGGCCGAGTTCCACCGGCGCCGCCGGCCGCAGCCGCCCGAGCAGGCTGCGCACCCCGCGCTGCGCATGCGCCGCGGCCTCGGCGATGTTGCGCGCGGCCTCGGCAATCGCCTCGGCCTCCGCCGGGGCAAGCCGGGCGGCCAGGCGCCGGGCATTGGCGGCATCCACCCCGATAGCGAAGAGGTAGGGCCCGATCTCGTCATGCAGGTCGCGGGCGATTGCGGCGCGCTCGCTGGCGCGCAGCGTCACCAGCCTCTCGCGCAGGCTGCGGTCGCGCGCCTCGGCCGCGGCCAGGCGCTCCGCCATCCGCTCGAATCCATCGCAGAGCCGCGCGACCTCGGGCGTGCCTGGACGGCGCGGCAGGTGCAGAGGGGCGAAATCGCTCTCGCCGACCCGGCCACAGGCCAGGGAAAGCGCCTCCAGCGGACGCAGCGCGGCAGCAACCGCCCGGCCGGCGCAAAACATCGCCAGCCCGGCGAAAAGGCCGAGGGTGAAGAGCCCGAGGGCGAGATCGTCCCACGCCTCGCGCGCCTCATTGGCCGGCTCGGCCTCCAGCAGCAGGACAGGCGTGCCGGCCGCGCCGAGTGGCACCCGCACCGCCTCCGGCAGACCGGCACCCAACATCCGCGCGAAGGCCGGGGGCATCGGCAGGCCCCGCACCGGCTCCGGCGGGACGATGGGCGGCGCAAGCGGAGTACCGTCCGGCCCGAGCAGCGTTGCCCGCAGATGCCGGTTCCCGCGCAGCGCCTCCAGCAGCCCGGCCGGATCCGGATGGGTACCGCCGGCCGCCGCCACCGCCGCCTCCGTGCTGCGGCGCGCGACATCGAGAGCGGCCCGCAGCTCGCCCTGCACTGAGCGCGCGGCGCCGAGCCAAGCGATGGCGCCGCCGGCGAGAAGACTCGCAATCAGCGCCAGCGCCAGGGCGGCAAGCAGACGGGTGCGCAGCGACAGCAGCGACAGGAGCCAGCCGGGCATCGGACCGGCACCGTACGATCCGGGCACGAAGGCCGGGGCACAAGGATGTGTGAACCGGCATCCACCATTCCGGCTGATCGGGAATTTTTCCCGCCCGTGACGGGAAGTTCTCCCGCTGTGCTGCCGCTCCAGTCGCGGTTTCATACCGCAAAATGCACTGCGGGGTGGGGAGGAATGAGCCTTCGGCACTGCATCGCCGGCGCGACTCTCGCTGCCATGCTGGCCGGCAGTTCGGCCGCGCAGACCGCAGCCGAAGGCCCCATGGCCGAATTGCCCCGGACCGTCGTGGTGGCACCGGCGCCGCTCCCCGCCTCAGCCGTGGGCGTGCCGCGCGACCGGCTGCCTTACCTGACGCGGAGCTTCTCGGCAGAGGCGCTGGAGCGCGATGGCCGCCCCGACCTGCCAGGCACATTGGAGCGCGAGCTTGGCGCTGCCTCGCAAAACGAGGCCCAGTCCAACCCCTTCCAGCCGGATTTCCAGTTTCGTGGCTTCACCGCCTCGCCCCTGCTCGGCACGCCGCAGGGCCTCGCGGTCTACCAGGATGGCGTCCGCATCAACGAGGCCTTCGGTGATGCGGTGAATTGGGACCTGATCCCGGAGAATGCCATCCGCCGGGCCGAGCTGCTCGGCTCCAACCCGGTCTTCGGGCTGAACGCGCTGGGCGGAGCCCTGTCGTTGCAGATGAAGGATGGCTTCACCGCGCCGGGGGCGCGGCTGCAGGCGATGGGCGGCTCCTTCGGCCGCTGGACGCTGGGCGGCGAATATGGCGTGCAGGTGGGCAATGTCGCCGCCTATCTCGCCGCGGAAGGCATCGGCGAGGATGGCTGGCGCCGCCATTCTCCCTCCCGGCTGCGCCGCCTCTATGGCGATATCGGCTTCCGCGGCGAGCGGACGGAGCTGCATCTGAGCCTGACCGCGGGCCGGACCCGGCTGACCGGCAACGGCCCGGTGCCGGTCGAGTTGCTGGCGGCCGACCGGCGCTCCGTCTTCACCTATCCGGACCGGATCACGAATGACCTCGTCATGCTGAGCGCGCGTGCCAATTACACGATCAGCGACCGGCTCTCGGCCCAGGCCCTCGCCTATGTCCGGCGCTTCCGCCAGAGCACCTTCAATGCCGACATCGCCGAGTTCGAAGCCTGCGACGACGACGACGACCTCGCCGGCCTGCTCTGCACCGAGGACGATGCGCCGCTCATCGGCAGCGGCTCCGGCCAGCCCCTGCCCGCATCCCTGCTCGGCGGCAGGGCACCGGGCGTGCTCAACCGCACCAGAACCCACAGCACCGGCGTCGGAGGGGCGGCGCAGCTCACCTCGACTGCCACCATCTTCGGCCGCGGCAACACCCTGGTCGCCGGCCTGGCCTTCGACCGCGCGAGCACCGATTTCAACGCCGGAACGGAAGTTGGCGTGCTGACGCCGGATCGCACCGTCGACGGCCTGGGTCCGGAGATCGCCCAGCCGGACGGCTCCATTGCCCCGGTGCGGCTGCGCAGCACCAACACCTATTGGGGGATTTATGCGAGTGACACGCTGGAGCTGACGGAACGGCTGGCCCTGACCGCCGGGGCCCGGCTCAACATCGCGGAACTCGACCTCGATGACCAGCTCGGCACCGCCCTCAACGGCACGCACCGCTTCACCCGGCTCAACCTCTCGGGCGGCGCCACCTACCGCCTGGCCGAGGGGCTGACCCTCTATGCCAACTACGCCGAAGCCAATCGCACGCCGACGCCGGCCGAGCTCTCCTGCGCCGACCCGCTCAGGCCCTGCGCGCTGGGCGCCTTCTTCCTCTCCGACCCGCCGCTGAAGCAGGTGGTCAGCCGCACCGTGGAGGTCGGGCTGCGTGGCGACCTGCTGGCGCCGGCCGGGCTGGGGCGCCTCACCTGGGCGCTCGGCTTCTTCCGCTCGGATGTGGAGAACGACATCCTGAACGTCGCCAGCGAGATCCAGGGCCGCGGCTTCTTCCGCAATGCCGGCAGCACGCGGCGGCAGGGCGTGGAGGCCGGCGCGGCACTGACCTCCAGGTGGTACCGGCTGGCCTTCGACTATGCCTTCATCGACGCCACTTTCCAGGACAACTTGCGGCTGCCCGCCCCGGACAACCCCTTTGCCGATGCCGAGGGGACCATCCTGGTGCGCCGCGGCGACCAGCTACCCGGCATCCCGCAGCACCGGCTGCGGGTGAACGCGGATCTGAAGCTGACCGAATGGTGGAGCCTGGGCGCCACCCTCTCCCACACCAGCGGCCAGTATCTGCGCGGCGACGAGGCGAACCTGCTGCCGAAGATCGGTGGCTACACGCTGCTCAACCTGCGCACCAGCATCCGCCTCCGCCCGGGGGTCGAACTCTTCGCGGTGGCGACCAACCTGCTGAACACGCGCTATGCGACATTCGGCACGCTGTTCAACCTGGAAACCGCGAACGAGGCCGGGCTGCCGCTCCGCGATCCCCGCTCGATCTCCCCGGGCGCGCCGCGCGCAGTTTATGGCGGCATCCGGATCGCCTTCTGATGGCCTGCCTTTCCTTCACGCCGCAGCCGACACCCTCCGTGCCTTCCGGGCGTTAGGTGCGGGCGGGCCGTGGCGGCCCGCCGAACAGTGGAGGAGAACGCATATGCGGCAGACCATCCTGGGCCTCGCCCTGCTTGCTCCCCTCTTCGCCGCCCCGGCCGGAATGGCACAGGCGCAACAAGCGCCCGACCGCAAGCCCGAGGGGAATCTCGGCGCCGGTGCGGCAATGACCGGAGCGCAGCGGGAGTCGAGCGGCCAGCCGTCTGGCGGCAGCGGAACGGTACCCGCACCGCAGACCGCCAGCCCCCGGCCGCCGGGCGCCGGAGGCAGCACGGCTGATCGCAAGCCCGAGGGGAATCTCGGCGCCGGCGCGGCAATGACCGGAGCACAGCGGGAATCGAGCGGCCTGCCGCCGAGCGGCGGCGGGGCTGCGGTGCCGGCGCCCACGACCTCCAGCCCGCAGCCGGGCGCTTCCGGCGGAACCCCGTCCCGCTGAGAACCGGCACCGGCCGGTCCGGAGCCCCTCCCCGGCCACGCGGTCTTGAGCGAAGCCTGCTTGATCCTTGGGCCCGGTGGTGCCCAGATCTGTCTTTCACCATTCCGGGAGGAAACGGTCATGGCCTGGAGAAAGCCCCGCGTGACGGAGATCTGCCTGGCGCTCGAGATCAACGGCTACGCGAGCGCCGGGCTCTGACGCGCCGCCGGCGCAGCGGTGGGTGGGCATGACGCATGAGCCGGCTGTCTGACCCCCCTGCCGCACCGATGCCGGCACCGCTCGGCCTGCTGGCCGAGTTGACGCATCGCTGCCCGCTGCGCTGCCCCTATTGCTCCAACCCGCTGGAGCTGGTGCGGGCGGCGCAGGAACTGGATGCCGCGACCTGGGGCCGCATTTTCGCCGAGGCGGCGGAACTTGGCGTGCTGCAGGTCCATCTCTCCGGTGGCGAGCCGATGGCGCGCCGGGATCTGCCGCTGATCCTGCGCCATGCGGTGCAGGCCGGGCTCTACACCAATCTCATCACCTCCGGCGTGGTGGCGGATGCGCGGCGGCTGGCCGAGTTGGTGGAAGGCGGGCTGGACCATGTGCAGCTCTCCGTCCAGGATGCCCTGCCCGGCTCCGCCGACCGCATCGGCGGCTATGCCGGCGGCCATGCGCGCAAGCTGGAATTCGCCAGGGCCGTACGGGCGGCCGGGCTGCCCCTCACCCTCAATGCCGTGGTGCATCGCCAGAACCTGGACCGGCTGCCGGCGCTGATCGACCTCGCGCTGGAACTCGGCTGCGGCCGGATGGAGGTGGCGCATGTGCAGTATTACGGCTGGGCGCTGAGGAACCGCGCCGCGCTGCTGCCGACCCGGGCACAGCTCGACGCCGCGACCGCGACCGTGGCCGAGGCGCGGGAGCGGCTCCGCGGCCGCCTCGTCATTGACTATGTGGTGCCGGACTACTACGCGCAGCGGCCGAAGGCCTGCATGGGCGGCTGGGGCCGGCAGGCCATCGTCGTCTCCCCCGCCGGGCGGGCGCTGCCCTGCCATGCGGCGGAGGGGCTGCCCGGCTTCACCTTCCCCGATCTGCGCCACACCTCCCTGCGCGAGGCCTGGGAGCGGTCCGAGGCCTTCACCCGCTTCCGCGGCACCGGCTGGATGCCGGAGCCCTGCCGGAGCTGCGACCGCCGCGAGCAGGACTGGGGCGGCTGCCGCTGCCAGGCCTTTGCCCTGACCGGCGACGCGGCCGCCACCGACCCCGCCTGCGCCCTCTCGCCGCAGCATCACCTGCTGGACCTCGCCGTCCAGGAGGCGGCGGAGGCAACCGATGCCTTCACCTGGCGCGAGATGGGGCGGTCCCCGGCTCCGGCCGGATAACGCCATGATCGGCCGGCGCGCCCTGCTGCTCGCCCTGGCCGCTGCGCCGCCTGCCCGCGCCGCCACCCTGCCGCCGGCCACGGACGGGGTGGTGGAGGTCGCACCGGGCCTCTTCGTCCTGCCGGGCGTGCATGAGGAGGCCTCGGCCGCCAATCTCGACGCCATCGCCAATACCGGCTTCGTCATCGGCGAGGCGGCAGTGGCGGTGGTGGATCCCGGCGGCAGCCATGCGCATGGGCTGCGCCTGCGCCGCGCCATCGAGGCGCGCAGCCGTCTGCCGATCCGGCATCTGGTGCTGACACATGTGCATCCCGATCATGTCATGGGCGCCGCCGCCTTCGCGGATCTGCGGCCGGAGGTGATCGGCCATGCCAGGCTGCCCGAGGCGCTGGCGCAGCGCGCCGGCTTCTACGAGGCCATGCTGGCGCGCGAGATGGGCGCCGCTGCCGCCGGCAGCGCGCCGCTGCCTCCGACGCGGCTGGTGGAGGACCGCCTTGCCCTCGATCTCGGCGGGCGGGTGCTGGAATGCCGTGCGCATCCGCCCGCGCACACGACGGCGGATCTCACCTTGCTGGATCGCGCGAGCGGGACGCTCTGGCTCTCCGACCTGCTCTTTGTCGAGCGTATCCCGTCCCTGGATGGCGACCTGCTCGGCTGGCTGCGGGAACTGGCGGCGCTCCGCCTGGAGCCGGCAGGGCGCGCGGTGCCCGGCCATGGCCCGGCCGCGGTTCCCTGGCCCGCAGCCGCAGCGCCGCTTGAGCGTTACCTGACGGCACTGCGCGACGACGCGCGCGCTGCCATTGCCGCCGGCATCGGCCTGGCCGAGGCGCCGGCGCGGGTCGCCACCGCCGAGGCGGCGCACTGGCAACTTGCCGAACTCTATCATGGCCGGAACGTCACTGTGGCCTATCGACAACTCGAATGGGAGTGACACGGATGCGCCTGCATCGCCGCCCATTTCTCATCGGCCTCGGCGCCGCGGCCCTGCCCCTGGCGGCGCAGGGACAGGAAGAGCCGCGCAGGGCGGAGCGCTGGGCCGATCTCCGCCACGCCCTCTTCGGCGACCGCACCGTGGAAGACGCCGGCGAGTCCCTGGCGATCGAAGCGCCGCCGCGGGCGCTGGATGCGGCGGCGGTGCCGGTCTCGCTCAGCCTCGCGCCGGAGCTGGTGCCGCAGGTGCGGACGATCCACCTCGTCATCGACGAGAATCCCTCGCCGCTGGCGGCGGTGTTCCGGGCGGGGCCTGCCGGCGATCTGCGGGCGCTCTCCACCCGCATCCGGGTGAATGCCTATACCTATCTGCACGCGGTCGCGGAGACCGCGGAGGGACGGCTGCTGCAGGCGGCGCGCTTCATCAAGGCGGCGGGCGGCTGCTCCGCCCCCATGGGCACCGATCTGGAGGCGGCGCGCAAGCGCATGGGCCGCATGCGCTTCGCCATGCCCGAGGGCGCGCCCGCCCCGGACCGGGCGGTGCCGGTGCAGATCGCGGTGAGCCATCCGAACACCTCCGGCCTGCAGATCGACCAGCTCACCCGGCTCTCGATCCCCGCGGAATTCATCCAGAATCTGGCGATCTCCTATCGCGGGCAGGAGGTGATGACGGTGGAAGGCGACATTTCCATCGCCGAGAATCCCAGCTTCGGCTTCACCCTGGCCGGTAAGCCGGGCGGCGAATTGCGGATGGAGGCGGAGGACAACAAGGGGCGGCGCTTCACCGGGCGCTGGCAGTTGGGGATGGCGGGATAGGTCCGGCCTCGGCCAGGGCCGCGCGCAGCGCCGCCCCGGCCTTCACCGGATCGCGCGCCTCACGCGGCGCCGGAAGCGTGATGTCAGCCCGCAGCCGCGCCGGGCTGCCGCCCAGCAGCAGCACACGGTCGGCCAGCAGCGCCGCCTCGGCCGGGTCATGCGTGGCGAAAAGCACGGTCAGCCCGGCGCGGCGCGCCAGCAGGCGGAGCAGCAGCGCATGCATTCCCGCCGCCGTCGCAGTGTCGAGCGAGACGAATGGCTCATCGAGCAGCAGCAGGTCCGGGTCGATCGCCAGTGCCCGCGCCAGGGCGCCGCGCCGCGCCATGCCGAGGCTGAGCTGGCGCGGCCAGAGTTCCGCCGCCTCGGCCAGGCCGACCTCCGCCAGCAGCGGGTCCACCACCGCCGGATTGACACCCTCCGGCAGGACCAGGCGCAGATTGTCGCGCAGCCGCCGCCAGGGCAGCAGGCGCGGCTCCTGGAAGACGAAGCCGATGCGCGCCGGCCGTCCGTCCGGGCGCAGCGCGATGTGGCGTTCACCGACGAAGTCCGTGTCCAGCCCGGCAAGGATGCCGAGCAGGGTGGTCTTGCCGCAGCCCGATGGACCCATGATCGCGGTCACCGAGCCGGTGGCTACCGCGAATTCCAGACCGGCCAGGATCGTGCGCATCCCGCCCTCGGGGTGCGGCCTTTGCTTGCAGCGCAGCGAGAGGTTCAGCGCCAGCGGTTCACGCGGCGCTCCAGGGGTTGCAGGAGGGTCCATTCGATAAGCTGCACCACCGCGGCGAAGGCCAGGGTGTAGGCCAGGATACCGGCGATGTCGAAGAGCTGGAAGAACAGCCCGATGCGGAAGCCGACACCGTCGGAGCGGCCGATCAGCTCGACCACCAGCACGATCTTCCAGATCAGCGACAGGCCGGTGCGGGCCGCCGCCAGGGTATAGGGCGCAAGCTGCGGCACCACCACATGCCGCAGCGTCCGCGCGTGGGACAGGTGATAGGCGCGGGCCAGCTCGGCATAGGCCGGGTCAAGGGCGCGCGCGCCTTCCCGCATCGTCACCACCACGGTTGGAAGCTTGTTCAGGGCGACGGCCAGGATCGCGGCCGCCTCGGTCAGGCCGAGCCAGATATAGAGCAGCGCCGCCACGACCAGCGCCGGGATGTTCAGCAGCAGCAGCACCCAGGCATCCAGCCAGCGGTCGAGCCGCGGCGACCGGCCGAGCGCCGTGCCGAGCGCAACCCCGGCCAGCATGGCCAGAGCGAAGGCGCAGGCCACCCGCAGCAGGGTGATGCCGAGATGATACTGAAGCTCGCCCGACTGGATCTCGCGCACCAACTCGCCGAGCACGGCAAGGATACCCGGCAGCAGGCGGGGATTCCCCACCAGCCGCGCGGCGACCTCCCAGAGCAGCAGCAACAGGAGCAGCGAGCCGGCGCGGGCCAGCGCCTCCTGCCTCATGCGGGCGGCCATGGCACCTCATGGAAGGTGCCGGGCGGCAGATGCGCGGCGGCGCCGACCAGGCGCTCGCCCCCCATTTCCGCCAGCGCGTCGTAGAGCCGGGCGGCCTCGGCGCGCAGGGCCGCATCCCAGCGGCGCGGCAGGCCGGCGCGGAAATGCGCCTGCAACCGCTGCAGCTCCTCCTGGCTGCCGGCGCCGGTCAGGGGGGCGAGGCGCTGCCACTCCGCCTCCGACTCCGCCAACACGCCGCTGGCGCGCCAGGCCAGACGGAGCAGGCGGTGCAGCGTCTCCGGCGCGGCCTCGGCCCAGGCTTCGGAGAAGGTCCAGCCCACCATCGGCAGGGGTTCGGGGAAGCCCAACTCGCGCAGCATCTCCGCCACCGGCAGCAGCGCCTGCATGCCGCGCGCCTCCAGCCGCGCCACCGAGGTCCAGTAGGTCAGCACCGCATCGAGCCGCCCGGCGAGAAGTTGCTCGGCCAGCAGCGGCGGCGCGCCGAAGACGGTCCGGGCCGCCTCCGCCGGGTCGAAGCCGGTGCGGCGCATCGTCAGCAGGCGCAGCAGCAGCCAGCTCTTGTCGAGCGGACTGCCCGCGATGCCGAGGCGGCAGCCGCGCAAATCGGCGGGCGAGGCGATCGGGGCGCTCGCGGGCGAGACCAGCGCGCCGAGGGCGGTGGAGAAGGGCACGAAGCTCCAGTCCGCGCCCTCGCCCCGCTGCCGCGCCACCCAGAGCCAGTCGGCGACGACCATGTCCACGCGCCGCGCCTGCAAAGCCACCTGCGTCGCGGCGTTCGAGGCCAGTTCCACCACCTCCAGCCGCAGCCCCTCCGTCTCCGGCAAGCCGTGGTGGCGGGCGACATCGAGCACCCAATTCACGCTGCCATAGCGGAGCGTGCCGATGCGCAGCGGCGCCTCCGCAGTCTGGGCAGGGGCAGGTCGCGGCACCAGAAGGGCGGCGGCCGAGAGCAGGGCGGCGCGTCGGCGCATCACCGCGCCGGCTCCGGCGCGGCCAGCACGCGATTGCGCAGCAGCCAGCGCAGGGCGTGCCGCCAGCTCTCATCGGTATTGCCGCGGAAATCGGCGCGCCAGGCATGGCGCGTTTCGCCCGAGGGAACCTCGCGCAGCACCAAGGTCAGGGTGAGGATCAGGTTGCTCACCTTGTGCACCACGCCGGAGAGGGCAAGCGGCGCGCCAAGCTGCTCCGCCGCCTTCACATCGCAGCGGTTGCAGTTCCGTACCGCAGGCAAGCCTTCGGGCAGCCTTGCCGCGACCGGCGCATAGCGTCCTGATTCCTCCAGCCGCGTCAGCAATTCCGCATCCAGCATGCGCAACCTTCGTTCCTGATCGGGGCGGGGGCCTTCGCCGGAGGTATCGTCGAGTTCGAGGGGGAAGACGGCGACTGCAGGCGGCGTTGCCGCAGCAGCGGGGACGGCCGCGATGCCGGCGAGCAGCAAGGCTTCCATCAGGCGCATCGGCATTTCTCCCACGCCCGGTCCATTGATGCATACTGGGCGCTTCCCAGCTAAGCAGTAAGGGCGGGCCCGGGTGAGACACCGGAGCTTCGCGAAGAAGAGAGCAAGAGCGAGGGAGGACGCAGAACGGTGCTGTCCAGGCGCCAGGCATTTTCGGCAGTGGCCCTCCTCGCCTGGGCCCGCTTCGCTGCGCCGGGCGCAGCGGCGCAAACGCGCGCAGGCGGAGCGGTGCTGCGGATCGGCTATCTCGGCCTGCTGCCGGATCGCCGCATGCCGAACACCTTCCTCGATCCGCCACCACAGGATGAGGGCGTGCAGGGCGCCCGGCTCGGGATCGCCGACAACGCGACCACGGGCCGCTTTACCGGCCAGGAATTCGTGCTGGAGGAACGCCTGCTACGCGATGCCGAGGCGGTGGAGCCGGCCTTCCGTGAGCTTCTCGCCGAAGGCATCCGCTTCGTGCTGGCGGATCTGCCGGCGCCACTGCTGCTGCAAATGGCCGATCTGCCGGAAGCGCGGGAGGTGATGCTGCTGAATCTGGGCGCGCCGGAGGATGCGTTGCGCAACGAGTCCTGCCGCCGCAACCTGCTGCATCTGCTGCCCTCGCGCGGCATGCTGGCCGATGCCCTTGCTCAATTCCTGGCGAGCAAGCGATGGCGCAACCTGATGCTGGCGGTCGGGCCGCAGCCGGGTGACCAGCTCTATGCCGAGGCGATTCGTCGCGCGGCGCGCAAATTCGGGTTGCGCATCGTTGCCGATAAGCCTTGGACCTATAATCCCGGCGCTCGGCGCACCGATACCGGCCACATGTCCATCGCCGCGGAGGCCGCCCGCTTCACCCAGGGTGCGCCCGCCTACGACATCCTGGTGGTCGCCGACGAGGCAGGCGACTGGGGCGACGATCTTGCCTACCGCACCTCCGATCCGCGGCCGGTGGCCGGCACCCAGGGCATGGTGCCGACGAGCTGGGCGCGACCGCATGAGCAATGGGGCGCGACGCAATTGCAGCGACGCTTCCGCGCCCGCGCCGGGCGCTGGATGCTGCCACGCGACTATGCCGCCTGGCTCGGCACCCGCGCGCTGGGCGAGGCGGCGACGCGCGCCCGCTCCACGGATCCCGGAGCGGTGGCACGACAGCTCCGCGATCCGGGCTTCGAGATTGCCGGCTTCAAGGGCGTGCCGCTCTCCTTCCGCGACTGGGACGGGCAGTTGCGCCAGCCGGTGCTGCTGGCGGATGCGCGCTCCCTCGTCTCCGTCTCTCCCCAGCCTGGGTTCCAGCATCAATTTTCCGAGCTTGACACGCTCGGCACAGATCGTCCGGAGAGCCGATGCCAATTCCGCTGACGCCCCTCTCCTGCGCCGCTGCCCTCGCCCTGGCACTGCTGCTGCCGCAGCCGGCGGCTGCGGAGACGATCCTGGTCTCGAACGAGAAGGACAACAGCATCACGGTGATCAACGGGGCAAGCCTGCAGGTGATGCGCACCGTGCCGGTCGGGCAGCGGCCACGGGGCATCGCCCTCTCCCGCGACGGAAAGCAGCTTTACATCTGTGTCGGCGATGACGACCGGCTGGATGTGCTCGATCTCGAGACCTGGCGGGTGACGCGGCATCTGCCGAGCGGATCGGATCCGGAACTGCTGGCGGTGCATCCCGATGGGCGCCGGATCTTCGTGGCGAACGAGGACGACAACCTCGTCACCGTGGTGGACGCGCAGCAGGGTGCGGTCATCACCGAGATCCCGGTCGGTGTCGAGCCGGAGGGCATGGGCATGAGCCCGGACGGGCGCCTGCTGGTCAACACCTCCGAGACGACGAACATGGCGCATGTCATCGACACCGAGACGCATGACGTGATCGCCAATGTGCTGGTCGGCGCCCGCCCGCGGGCCGCGGTATGGCAGAAGGACGGGGCGCGGGTCTGGGTCTCCTCCGAGATCGGCGGCACCGTCAGTGTGATCGAGGCAGGACGCTGGGAGGTGACCGGCACTATCGAATTCCGGATCCCCGGCGTGCCGCGCGAGGCGGTGCAGCCCGTCGGCATGGTCTTTTCGACGGATGGCACACGGGTCTTCGTCGCGCTCGGCCCGGCGAACCGCGTCGCGGTGGTGGATGCGCGGACGCTGCAGGTGCAGCGCTACCTGCTGGTCGGGCAGCGGGTCTGGAACCTTGCCCTCTCGCCGGACGGGCAGCGCGTCTACAGCACGAACGGGGTCAGCAACGACCTTTCGGTCATCGATGTGGAGCAGGAGCGGGTGGTGCGCTCCATCCCCGTCGGGCGGCTGCCCTGGGGCGTGGTGGTGCGGCCATGACGGCGGGGCTGACGCGCATCGGCGCGGTACGACCGGCAGCCAACGCCGCCCCGCCGGCGCTCGAGGTCAAGGGCCTGTCACATGCCTATGGACCGCGTCCGGCGCTGCAGGATATCGCGCTGCGCATCATGCCGGGTGACTTCACCGTGCTGCTCGGCCCGAACGGCGCGGGCAAGAGCACGCTCTTCGCGCTGGTGACGCGACTCTTCGACGCGCAGGGCGGCAGCATCCGGATCTTCGGGGAGGAGCTTGCGGCCCGGCCTGGACTGGCGCTGGCGCGGCTTGGCGTGGTGTTCCAGCAGTCCACCCTCGACCCGGATCTCTCGGTGCGGGAGAACCTGCTTTACGGCGCGGCACTGCATGGCATGGCGCGGGCGGAGGCACGCCACCGAGCGGCACAGGAACTGGAACGCATCGGCATGGCGGAGCGCGCCGGCGACGCGGTGCGAAGCCTCTCAGGCGGGCAGCGCCGAAGGGTCGAGATCGCGCGCGCGCTGCTCACCCGGCCGGCACTGCTGCTCCTGGACGAGCCGACCGTCGGCCTGGATGCGGGCAGCCGTTCCTTCCTGCTCGGCCATGTCCGCCGGCTCTGCCGGGAGGAGGGGCTCGCGGTGCTCTGGGCCACGCATCTGATCGACGAGGTGACGGAGGAGGCCCGCGTGGTGGTGCTGCATGCCGGCCGGGTGCGCGCCTCGGGCAGCCTGCCGGAGATCCTTGTGGCAGCCGGCGGCGCGCCCGACCTGCGCGAAGCCTTCGCGCGGCTGACCGAGGAGCGGCGGGAAGGATCGACGGCATGAGCGCAACGGCGGAATGCCAGCAGCTGACGGCAATGCGGCCCGCGCCGGGCACCCTGCCCGCCATGGCCTGGCTGCGCTGCCTCGGCGGCATCGTGCGGCGCGAGGCGTTGCGTTTCCTGCATCAGCGCGGGCGCTTCCTCTCGGCCCTGGTCCGGCCGCTGATCTGGCTGGTGATCTTCGCCTCGGGCTTCCGCTTCATCCTCGGCGTCTCGATCGCCCCGCCCTATGAGACCTATGTGCTCTACGAGGAATATGTGGTGCCCGGCCTGGCCGCGATGGTGCTGCTGTTCCAGGGCATGCAGAGCAGCCTCTCCATGGTGTACGACCGGGAGATGGGCAGCATGCGCGTGCTGCTCACCAGCCCGCTGCCGCGCTGGTGGCTGCTGACCTGCAAGCTGCTGGCAGGCGTGCTGGTGGGCGTGCTGCAGGCCTATGTGTTCCTCGGCATTGCCTGGTTCTGGGAGGTGCGGCCGCCGCCGATCGGCTACCTCACGGTGCTGCCGGCGCTCATGCTGGCGGGGTTGATGCTTGGCGCGCTCGGCCTGCTGCTCTCGGCGCGCATACGGCAGCTCGAGAATTTCGCCGTCATCATGAATTTCGTCATCTTCCCGATGTTCTTCGCCTCCTCCGCCCTCTACCCGCTCTGGCGGGTGAAGGAGGGGAGTCTCTGGCTCTGGTATCTCTGCCAGGCCAATCCCTTCACCCATGCGGTGGAACTGGTCCGCTTCGCCCTCTATGGCAAATTCGAGCCGGTCGCGGCGGCAGTGGTGCTGTTCGCCCTGCTGCTCTTCGGCGGACTGGCGGTGCTGGGCTACGACCCGGCCCGCGGCGTCATGGCGCGGCGGGGCGCGGGGGCGCCGGGCTGATGCGCCGCGCCAGCCTTGTCCTGCTCACGCTCCTCGCCGCCACGCCCATGGCGCTGGCGGCCAGTGGCGAGGATCCGGACTGGCCTTGCCAGCAGCGCCTGGTGCCGCGGCTGGAGGCTGGCACTCTCTGGTCAGGGCCAGTTCCACCCGGGGATGCGGCCTGGCGCGACACGCCGGAGGTCGCGGCGCTGGTTGCCCGCATCGCGCCGCGCAATGTGCCGGAGGCGGAGGGCCTCGATGCCATCAGGGCCTTTGCTGCTTCCCGCTCTGCGGAGGAACGGCGGCGGTTGCTGCCGCTTGCCTTCGCCGGCCTGCTGGAGGAGACCAACCGCCAGCGCAGCGATCTGCTCGCGCGCATCAAGGCCTTCGCGCGCCGCCAGCGCGCCCTGGCCGAGGTGGCAAACCGCGCCGCGGAGGAGCTGGAGGCCTTGCCACCGGAGGCCAGCGGCGAGGCCGCGGCGCGGCGCACGGAACTGGAGCAGCGGCAATTCTTCACCGCCAAGGCCTTCCAGGACGCGGAGCGCACCGTACGCTACGCCTGCGAGTTGCCGGTGCGGCTGGAGGCGCGCCTTGGCGTCTTTGCGCGGGCATTGCAGGCAGCCATGCCGGGCGGCTAGGGCAAGGAGGGGCGGAGCGATGCACATGCCGAAGATCCTGCCCCTGCACGGCGTTGCCGGCCTGATGCTGCTGCTGGCCCTGGCGGACCGGGATCCGGCCTGGGGCGCCGAATTCAGCCGCGAGCAGCTCGCCACGCTGCTGGCCGAAGCAGGCCCGCAACGGCCGGCGGATCTCGCCGGGCGCGCGCTGGATGGCCTGGACCTGAGCCGGCTGGACTTCGCCGGGGCCAATCTTGTGCGGGCCAATCTGGCGGGCGCCAATCTCTATGCAGCCAAGCTGCAAGGCGCCAACCTCGCCGGTGCCAACCTGGCCGGGGCCACGCTCAACCTTGCCTGGGTGATGCGCGCCGACTTCACCGGCGCCAACCTCTCCGGCGCCAGCCTGTTCGGCCTGGTGACCTCGACGGGGCCGGAGACCTCCCGCACCGAGGCGCCGATCTTCACCCGCGCCAATCTCTCCAGGGCACATATCATCGCCCGTCTTGGCTATGCCGATCTGACCGGCGCCAACCTCTCCGGCGCCAGGATGGGGGCGGATATGCGCAACCAGTCCATGGGACTGATGCGCGCCGAATTGCAGGGGGCGCGCCTGGCCGGGGCGAATCTCAGAGGGGCGGAGCTGGGACGGGCGCTGCTGCGCTTCGCCGATCTCCGGGACGCGGATCTGTCCGGGGCGGATCTGTCAGGAGCCGATCTCGCCGGCGCCGATCTGCGTGGAGCTCAGCTCAGCCACGCCAATCTGACCGGAGCCAGGCTCGATAGCGTCAGGCTTGAGGGTGCCCGTGGGCTCGACAGCGCCAAGGGACTGGAGCGCGGCGCCGCACGCTGACGGCGTGCCTTACGGCGCGCCGGGCGCCGGATGCAGCGGCTCGGTCGGCAGGCCCGCCGCCTCCCAACCATCGGTGCCCTCGCGATACCAGTAAATGGTGCGCCAGCCCCAGGCGGCGGCGCGCTTCGCCGCGTTCCAGCTCATCCAGCATTCGGCAAGGCAATAGAAGACCACCGGCCGGCTGGGATCGCCGCCACTGGCGCGCAGAAGGTTGTCGCGGAACCAGGCTTCCAGCGCCGGGTCGAGTTGGCCGCGCCCGACCTCCGGCAGCCACAGGCTGCCCGGAATACCGCGTCGCGGACTGGGGCGCCAGGTTGTGGTTGCGGGCAGCCCAGCCGGCCGGCGCGGCGCCGGCAGCACATCGATCCAGACCGCGCCGCCCTGGCGCCACAGCGCCTCCGCGGCGGCGGTGTCGAGAGTGCGGGCGCCGGGAACACGCGCCGGCGTCGGGGCGCGGTAGTCCTCGGTGCGATAGCCCTCGGGTACCGGTGCCTCCGCTGCAGCGGTACTGGTCAGGGCGGAAAGGAAAAGCAGCGCGTGCCGCCGCAACCACACTGCCTTGGCTCACTGACCTTGTGGCTGCTGCAGGCGCCCCGCAGTGTCGAGCAACGGCACGCCATACTCCTGCAGGACCGCGGTGATCTCCGACTGATGCTCGCGGATGGCGGCATTGATCCGGCGGCGCCATTCCGGCTCACCCGGGCGCACGCCCATGGTGATGCGGTAGTCCATGCGCGGCCCGCCCGGCTCCGTGGGCAGGAGGCGGAGCGAGATCGGCAGGGACTCGGTGCGGATGGCGTAGCCCGCGAAGGGTCCCCAGATCATCGCAAGATCGATCTCGCCGGCGGCGAGGTCGCGCAGCACCTGCGCAGCCGGTAACTCATGCCGAGTGTCCACCACCAGCGGATAGGAGCGGATCCGGTCAAGCAGCCCGTGACGGGCGAGCAGATCCACTGGTGGCGTGCGGGCGATGACTCCGATGCGCATGTTGCGCAGGCGCGGATCGTCGAGGCTCTGCGGTGGCTCGCTTCCCTTGCGGAAGGCCAGGACGTAGCTGGTGTGGTAATAGGGATTGGTGTTCTGCATGGTGCCGTCGCCCGCCACCGTCCCCATCACCAGGTCACAGCGGTGAGCACCAAGCGTGTTGCGCACGAAGCCGATAACCTGAGGGAAGAACACGTATTGCACCGGCAGGCCAAGCGCTTTGCCCATGATCTCGGCGATGCGGTTCTCGAACCCCTCCCCGCGCTCGTTCGAGAAGGGCAGGTTGGCGGGATCGGCGCAGACGCGGAGCTCGCTGGTCGGGACCAGTTCCGCGGTCTGGGCCAGCGCCGCGCCGGCTGGCGCGACGGCGAAGCTAAGCGTTAACAGCAGCCGGGCCGGGGACCTCATCACGGCGATGCGGCGTAGCGCGCGCATATGGCTAGTTGTCCAGGCGCCGCGGGCGGCCCCGGCCGAGCGCACCATCGGAGCGTGCCTTCAGATAGGCATAGATGTCGCCGAGATAGAGAACCACGTCCTCGACCATCCCGAATGATGGCATGACGAGCTGCTGCGATGTCGATACCTCGTTCTTGCCGTTGATGACGATCTCGTTGAACTGGTCCTGCGAGAGGCGCTTGAGCGATTCCACGAGGTTCGGCGCGTAGGAGCTGCCGAGCCCGTCCGGACCATGGCAGCGCAGGCAGGAATCCCCATAGCGGCGGTAGCCGTTGTAGGTACTCTTGTCCACCTTCCCATCCTCGACGTGATAGGGCTTCTCCTCGCTTGTCCCGGAATTGCTCGTCTGCTGGGCAGCCACCGTGGTGAACAAGCAGATTGCCGCCACGCCAGCTGCAAGCACTAGTCTCATGCAGTTCCTCCCTAATGACCCGGCTGGCCGGGCCGGCGCCGTCAGGGCACCGATCCGGCCAGCCCGAGCCTCCTTGTGCTGCCATCAGTCGGGCAGTGCGAAGACGGTCAGCGTGCCGCCGAGTTGCGTGTAGTTCGACAGCGCACGGTAGGCGCCGACCGCGCCGAGGCCTTCAGTCTCGCCCTGCAGCCCGGCCGCCATGCCAATGCCGGCCCAGCCGCCCACGCCGGACAGCACGCCGATGTACTGCTTGCCGTTGTATGTATAGGTATTGATGTTGCCGATGATGCCGGAGGGCGTGCGGTAGCTGAACAGCTCCTTGCCGTCACGCACATCCACCGCCTTCAGATAGCCTTCCAGCGTTCCATAGAAGACGATGTCGCCCGCCGTCGCCAGCGCACCGGACCAGACGGAGAAGCGCTCCGGCTTCGACCAGACGATCTTGCCCTGGCCCGCATCCCAGGCAATGAAGTTGCCCAGGTTCTGCTCGCCCTGCGGCGGGTACATGGACAGCGTCGCGCCGACATAGGGCTGGCCGGCGGTATAGGAGACGCGGAACGGCTCGTAGTCCATGCAGACGTGGTTGGTCGGCACGTAGAAGATCCGTGTACGCGGCGAGTAGGCCGCCGGCTGCTGATCCTTGGTGCCGAGTGCCGCCGGGCAGATGTTCTGGACGTTCCTGTCCTCACCCTGCTGCTGGGTCGAGTACTGCGCCACCACCTGGGGACGACCGGTCTGCATGTCCACATGCGTCGCCCAGTTCACCGCCGGGTCGTATTTCTCCGCCAGGAGCAACTGCCCGTTCTCGCGGTTCAGCGTGTAGGCGAAGCCGTTGCGGTCGAAATGCACCAGTGCCTTGGGCACGCGCTGGCCGCGCACCTCGATGTTGTCGACCAGGATCATCTCGTTGACGCCGTCATAATCCCACTCGTCATGCGGCGTCATCTGATAGACCCATCGTGCCATGCCGGTATCGGCATCGCGCGCAAAGATGGTCATGGACCATTTGTTGTCGCCTGGCCGCTGCGTCGGATTCCAGGTGCCCGGGTTGCCGGTGCCGTAATAGACCAGGTTCAGTTCAGGATCGTAGCTGTACCAGCCCCAGGTTGTGCCACCGCCTATCTTCCACTGGTCGCCCTGCCAGCTCTGCAGGGAGCTGTTGGGGCCGATCGGTTGGCCGAGATGCGTTGTCTTCTGCGGATCGACCAGTATCTCGTTGTCCGGTCCCGTCGAGTAGGCGCGCCAGGCCATCGAGCCGTCCCGCAGGTTGTAAGCGGTGACATGGCCGCGGACGCCGAATTCGCCGCCGGAGATGCCGACCAGCACCTTGTCGCCAAACACCATCGGCGCCGCGGTCATGGTCTCGCCCTTCGCCGGGTCGCCGTTCTTGACCTTCCAACGTTCCTCGCCGGTCTTGGCATCGAGCGCGACCACGGTGGCATCCGCCTGGGCGAGGATGATCAACCCGTTGCCATAAGCGACGCCGCGATTCACCGTGTCGCAGCACATGACGGCGATCACGCTCGGATCCTGGGTCGGCTCATAGCGCCAGATGATCCGTCCCGGATCCTTCAGGTCGAGCGCGAAGACGCGGTTGGGGAAGGGCGAGTGAATGTACATCACATCGCCGATCACCAGCGGTCCGCCCTCATGCCCGCGCAGCACACCGGTGGAGAAGCTCCAGACCGGGCGCAGGTTCTTCACATTGTCGCGGTTGATCTGGTTCAGCTCGCTGTAGCGATGATTGGCGTAGTTGCCAGTCGGCATGACCCATTGGTTAGGGTCGCGCTGCAGCCGGATCAATTCGTCATTGGCGGAGGCGGTACTGGCCCAAAGGCCGGCAGCCGCAACCGCGGCGACTGCGACGTTCTTCAGCATCTTGTCCGTTCTCCCTGCGCCCGAGCGATTCTCGCGGTGCGTGACCAGCCTAGGAGTGCGAACGGGATGCCATCAAGCTTCAAAAGCCGCCGTACTCCGCCTTATTTCTTACCGAAGCTGCAACATGATAATTTTGGGACAGTTACGGCCAAATACATTCAACCGATCAGGGGCAGCCTCGCTCGGAATGTTACACGACAGACCAGGGCTGCCGCTGTAATAGTCGGAGGCGCTGATTCTATCACAGTTCGGTGTGACAGGCCGTGCGCGAGTGCTCCGCCGTTCAGACCGGTGACTGGCGGGCGGCACTCGGTTCGCAGCGCCAGCGGATGATCCGGTAGGTCGGGTGCTGATCGATCCAGCGGGCGGCGTAAAACTGGCCCTGCGTCATACAGGCCAGAAGGGACTCGCCGACGATGCCCTGCCTTTCCTCGTGGCAGGCGGCCGGAGCGCTGAGCAGGCAGACGGTGATGACGAGTTCAATCATGGGGGCGCAGCCGATGCTAAGGGGGTGGCGCGGCCTCCGGGCCGCCTGCCTGCAACGCCGCGCGCGCTGCCGGGATTGTTGACTGGCAAGGCTGGGCGCCGCGCGCGACGATCCGATGCCTGTCGAGTGCCTACCATGACGTCCTGCCTCCCTGCCCTCCCGGCCACAGCATCCCTCACTCTGACGCAACCGGCGGCACAGCAGAAGGCCCAGTCACGGAACTCCGGCCGATGATCGCATGACCATGGAAGTGAGCATGACACATGGAGATGGCGGGCACGATATCTGCGCCGAATTCCTCAGCGGCAAAGGGCACGTCCCCTTTCCGTCGCGACCGACGGCAGCACGGCCTGGTTTCGCGATCGTATCCGTCGCACCTTTCTCGACGGAACCAAGCTGGACGAGATCCGGTCGCTGGCCGCCGGTCTGGAAAAGACCGCACCGGCAATGACGACCGGCATGACGCTGTTCGAGGGCAAGCCGCGCGCAGAGCGCTACCAGCAGCGGCGCTACCGCTCCCTCCCTTCACGATCGCTCCCGGACGGCATCGCCGCGGTCCGCATGGTGCAGCCGGCCGCTGACGGAGAATGGAAGGTCAAAGGGTCAAGCACCTTCTCGGGGAACCAGCCGCAATGAGGGCAATTCTCTGCGCGATCTCGCTGCTTCTGGTGCCGGCCGCCGATGCCGGTGCGAACGACTATCCGACTGCGGCGC
Source organism: uncultured Acetobacteraceae bacterium (assembly GCA_937930165.1). Classification (GTDB taxonomy): domain Bacteria; phylum Pseudomonadota; class Alphaproteobacteria; order Acetobacterales; family Acetobacteraceae; genus CALGVL01. The sequence continues at coordinate 12,262 of CALGVL010000293.1, read as the reverse complement.
GGGCCGACTATGTGCTCGGCTGCATGGCGGTAAACGGGAACACACAGATCTCGCTTCGCAAATGCGCCTGCGCCATCGACGCCATCGCCGAACGCCTGCCCTATGCGCGCTACGAGGAAGCGGAGACGGCATTACGCATGCAGGCCATGCCCACAGGTGAGCGTGGTGCCCTCTTCCGCGATCCGCCGGAAATCCGCGCTGCGATCGAGACCCTGCGCGAGGCGCAGGCGGAAGCAACCCTGCGTTGCTTCTGATCGTCCGGCTCCGGCTTTGCGACGAGTTCGGAACCTTCGGGACAATCGCCGGCTGGATGTGACACGATGCACATCCCCGGCCCGGCCGGGGCATATCGGATTGGGAGGATAACGATGTCAGGCGCTATCTCGATTCACCCGTCCGTTGACAATGGCCTGAAGCCCGGCGCGATGGATTTCGCTGGCGGCACCCTTTCTTGTAGATGCGCAGCCAACCCGGTCCGGGTGCGGATCAGAGGCCAGGTCGCCCACAACCATGCCTGCGGCTGCACCAAGTGCTGGAAGCCGGAAGGCGCGCTCTTCTCCGTTGTCGGTGTGGTGCCGCGGGACAATGTCGAGGTGATCGAGAACGGGAACAAGCTCGCCGCAGTCGATCCCTCGGCGGTCATCCAGCGCCATGCCTGCCGTGAATGCGGCGTGCACATGTTCGGCCGGATCGAGAACAAGGACCATCCCTTCTACGGGCTGGACTTCATCCATACGGAACTGTCGCAAGAGCCGGGCTGGGCGCCCCCGGAATTCGCGGCCTTCGTTTCGTCCATCATCGAGTCCGGAACCCCGCCGGAGCGGATGGGTGCGATCCGGGCCAGGCTGCGGGAACTTGGCCTCGAACCCTATGACTGCCTGTCGCCGCCACTGATGGATGCCATCGCGACCCATGTGGCGAAGGCCAAGGGCGTACTGCCGGCCTGAGGCTTGGTGCCCAGGTTCTTGCTCTTCCGTAGCCAGCGGAGGGGGCCATCCCTGCCATCCTGCCGGGCGGAGCGCCTGCCTGGTGGCAGGTGGTCGTGGCCGCTTCCGTTCGGGCTGCGTTCAGCACGACAAGGTGACCGACTCGGCAAGATCGCCCTCCTTGTCTTCCCGGCATTATGGTCCGAGTGGGAATGCCGGAACGGCTTGCTTTGTCCTGTATCTGCTGCCAGGGAGGTAGCCCATGGATGTCCGCGCCGCCGTTGCCTTCGAGGCCGGCAAGCCCCTGAGCATCGAGACGGTCCAGTTGGAAGGACCGCGCGAGGGCGAGGTGCTGGTAGAAATCAAGGCCACTGGCATCTGTCACACCGACCATTACACCCTGTCCGGTGCCGACCCCGAGGGACTCTTTCCCACTATCCTCGGACATGAGGGCGCAGGCATCGTGGTGGATGTGGGGCCGGGCGTGCGCAGCGTGCAAAAGGGCGACCATGTGATCCCGCTCTACACGCCCGAATGCCGCGAATGCGAATATTGCCTGAGCCGGAAGACCAATCTCTGCCAGAGGATCCGCATCACGCAGGGGCGTGGCGTGATGCCGGACGGGACCAGCCGGTTCTCGCTGAACGGCAAGCCGCTCTGGCATTACATGGGCTGCTCGACCTTCGCCAATTACACCGTGCTGCCGGAAATAGCGGTAGCCAAGATCCGGAAGGACGCACCCTTCGACAAGGTCTGCTACATCGGTTGCGGCGTCACCACCGGCATCGGCGCGGTGATCTTCACCGCCAAGGTGGAGCCGGGATCGAATGTGGTGGTGTTCGGACTGGGCGGCATCGGGCTGAACGTCATCCAGGGCGCCCGCATGGTGGGTGCGAACATGATCGTGGGCATCGACATCAACCCGCAGCGCGAGGCGATGGCCCGCGAGTTCGGCATGACGCACTTCGTCAATCCGAAGGAAGTCAAGGGCGATCTGGTCGCGCATCTGGTGGAGCTGACCGGCGGCGGCGCCGACTACAGCTTCGAATGCATCGGCAATGTGCAGACCATGCGCCAGGCCCTGGAATGCTGCCACAAGGGCTGGGGGGTCTCCACCATCATCGGCGTCGCCGCCGCGGGGCAGGAGATCTCGACGCGCCCCTTCCAGCTCGTCACCGGCCGGCGCTGGATTGGCTCCGCCTTCGGCGGCGCGCGGGGCCGCACCGATGTACCGAAGATCGTGGACTGGTACATGGACAATAAGATCAACATCGATGACCTGATTACCCACACCTTGCGGCTGGAGGAGATCAACCGCGGCTTCGAGCTGATGGAGCGCGGCGAGTCGATCCGCAGCGTGGTGGTGTACTAGACATGCAGATCGAGACCCGAAGCGAGCGGCTCTGCTTCGGTGGGCGGATGGGCTTCTACGCCCACCGCTCGACGGCGACCGGCACGGAGATGCGCTTCGCTGTCTTCACCCCGCCCCAGGCGCTGCAGGGCGCCCGCTGCCCGGCCCTCTATTACCTGGCCGGGCTGGAGTGCAACGAGGAGACCTTCGTCATCAAGGCGGGGGCGCAACGCCTCGCCGCCGAGTTCGGCCTGGTGCTGGTGGCGCCCGATACCAGCCCGCGCGGCGCCGGCATTCCGAGCGAGGATACGGACTGGGATTTCGGCACGGGCGCCGGCTTCTACCTGGACGCCACGGCCGAACCCTGGTCGCGCCATTACCGCATGGCAAGCTACGTGAACGAGGAATTGCCACAGCTGATCGAAGCGCATTTCCCGGTGCAGCCGGGACGGCGCGGCATAACCGGCCATTCCATGGGCGGTCATGGCGCGCTGATCTCGGCACTGCGCCAGCCGGAACTGTGGCAATCGGTGTCTGCCCTGGCGCCGATCTGCAATCCCGTGGCGGTGCCCTGGGGCGAGAAAGCCTTCGGCAATTACCTGGGCCCCGACCGCGCCGCCTGGGCGGAATGGGATGCGAGCCTGCTGATGCGCCGGCGCCCCTGGCCCGGGCCAATCCTGGTGGACCAGGGCACCGCCGATCCCTTCCTGCAGACGCAGTTGCGGCCCGAGGCGCTGGAGCGCGCAGCAGCCGAATCCGGCCAGTCCCTGACGCTACGTCGCCATGAAGGCTACGACCATTCCTACTGGTTCATCCAGACGGTCATCGCGGACCACCTGGCTTGGCACCGGCAGAGGCTGGCTGGCTCGTCCGGCGGCGCCTGACGGAGACTCCACACCGGCCGGCGAGGCGCAGCGAGGGAGAGGCGATTTGCGATCGACGACGACTGGGATGATGGTGGGACTTCTTGCCCTGTTTGCGATGACGATGCCGGCCGAAGCGACGGAGCTGCCGCCGGGTGATGCGGAGGCCGGCAAGGTGATGCGGCCTGCTGCCGCCCCCTTGTGTCACGGAGCGAACTGCGCCGTCCTGGGTCGGAAGTGCTGACCACAGGCCAGGAAAGCAAGGCAAAGGTAAAGCGGCGTATCTGCTCACGATTGCATCGCAGGGCCGGTCCCTGTCAGGCCCGGCCCCTTGAAACTGCATGAGCGGTAGTCCGCCGCCGTCCCTTCAGCCGGATTGGTTCTGCTTGCCGACCATCGCCTTCACCTCGTCCATCGCCTCGGTGAAGCGGCGGTTCAGCAGGGTCAGGGCCTCGGCATTCGACTTCTGGATCAGGTCGGCCAACTCCCGGATATTGGCCACTGCCTTTTCATAGGCGGCCTTCAGCAATTCGGCCTGCCGGGCGGCCTTGGCCTGCGGCGATTCCTGCGTGCTCATCGCCTTCATGGCCTCGGTCATCTCGGTCATGGACTGCTGCAGGATTTCCATATGCCGGCGCGCCACCGCCTGCGCGCCCTCCAGCGCCACCCGGTTGGCGGCCGAGAGCGCCTCCAGGTTCCGGCGCTGGGCGGCGGCGAGTGCCTCCATGTCCGGCATGCCGGGCAGCCGGAATTCCGCCAGCATGCGCATCATATCCATCTCGGGCTTGCCGTTCGGATCCGCCATCATCTCCTCCTCGGCCCTTCGCGGGCCTGTACGCAAGCCTAGGATGACGAGAGCCGGAGAGCAAAGTTTTTGCTGCGATGCAGCAAATTCAAGGAAAGGTCACGCCAGCACGGCCGAATCGTCGCCGCTATCCAGCCGGATCGTCCGCGCCACCTGCTCCGCCCGGTCCAGGGCGCGGTCGAGCGCCGCCATGGTTGGGCCGAGATCCGGCGATTCGTCCTGCATCCAGGCACGGATGGTCGCCAGCCAAACCCCGGTAAGGCCGTTCACCCGCAGCAGCCCGTCCAGGCCGGACGTCCGTACTGCCGCCGCCTCCAGCATCCAGGCCATGGAGCGGGGCAGTTCCCAGAGAAGCAGCAGGGCAAGCAGCGGATCGCGCCGCAGATCCTCCAGCAGCCGGACGATGCCGGCGCGATGCGGCTGCATGGCGTCGATCCGGCGCATCAGCACATCAAAGAGCCGGTCCCGCGTAAGGCCGCCATCGAGCCCGCCCTGGTCGGCGACGGTGCCCTCCAGCACCGCGAGGTCCATCACCCGGCCATGCAGCCGGAGGAGGTCGAGCGGGCTGGGGCAGCGCCGCCGCAATTCCGCAATGGACAGGCCGGATGCGGCAGCGACGCGGCGCATGGTCAGGCCGTGCCAGCCATGCAGCGCCACCACCTGCCAGAAGGCGGCGACCAGCCGCAGTTCGGGATCGGTCGTCGTATCGCTCATGCGGCTAGAGTGTGGGTATGCGGCCGCGAACCGGAAGGGGCATCGTGCCGGGGGCCGGCCGATTCCACCTCCCCTGCCCTCAGCCCGCCAATTCGCGCGACCGTTCCGTCGCCGCCGCGATGGCGCGGGACATCAGGGCCGGCCAGGCATCCGGCGCCATCAGCACGTTCAGGGCACGCTCTGTCGTCCCCTTGGGGCTGGTGACGGCCTTGCGCAGTGCCGCCGCATCCTCCTGGCTCGCCGCCAGCAGGGCTCCGGAGCCGGCGACGGTGGCGCGGGCCATGCGACGGGCGAGGTCCGGGGGCAGGCCCTGCTCGATCGCCGCCGCCTCCATCACTTCCGCCAGCAGGAAGACATAGGCGGGGCCGCCGCCGGATACGGCAGTCACCGGGTCGATCAGCCCTTCCTGCTCCACCCAGGCGACTTCCCCGATGGCGCCGAGCAGCGAATCGGCCAGCGCCCGCTGCCCTGCGGTTACGCCGGGGCCTGGGAAGGCCACGGTGAAGCCCTGGCGGACCGCCGCCGGGGTGTTGGGCATGGCCCGGATCACCGCCGCCTGGCCGCCGAGGGCGGCCCGCATCCCGGCCACCGTCCGGCCAGCCATGATCGAGACGAAGACGGTATCACCCGTGGCGAATCGGGCGAAAGCCGGCAGGGTGCCCGCAGCCTCCTGCGGCTTGATCGCCAGCACGACGGCGCCGGGGCGGAAGCTGGCGGGGATTTCCTCCGGCCTGGCAACCACCGTGACCTTCCCGGCAAAGGCAGAGGCGGCGGCCGGATTCGGCTCCACCACCACCGCCTCGGCCAGGCCGCGCTCCAGCCAGCCGGCCAGCATCGCCCCGCCCATCTTCCCGCAGCCGACCAGCAGCAGCGGGGGCAGTCCCCCTTCAGCCATTGCGCCCTCCTCTCCTCCGGGCGCCGCCGCGGCTTCGGGCTAAGCCTCGCCCACGCAGTCCAGCATGGCCGCCTGCAGCGCATCCCCCGGCGTCTTGCCGCCCCAGAGGACGAATTGGAAGGCGGGGAAGAAGCGCTCGCACTCGGTCAGGGCGATGTCGACCATATCCTCCAGCGACTCGGCCGAAGCGCCGGGTGTGCCGCGGAGCAGGACGGAGTGGCGGAAGACCGGCACCCCTTCATCCGATTCCAGGCCGAAATGCCCGATCCAGAGCTTCTCATTCGCCAGGGCCAGCAGTTCGAACAGCTTGCTCCGCTCCTCCGGTGGCACCTTCAGGTCGAAGGCGCAGGAGAAATGCATGGCGCTGATCTCCGGCGACCAGGAGAAGAAGAGCCCGTAGTCGCACCATTTCCCCGGCGCCTCGGCTGCCATCTCGCCATCCGAGCGGCGCTCGAAGGCCCACTCATTGGCGGAGACGATCTGTTCGAGAATGTCGAGGGGATTGGTCGCACGCTCGCGGTCGTGGGCCAGCAAGCCGGGCATGGCGGCCTCCTCTTCGGGCATGGTGGCAAGGTCCCGGCCCGAAGTTTTGGGTGAATCGGGGCAGGGCCACTACCACCTATAGATTACGCACTTGCGAAACGCCGCTGCAAGAGCCTCGGTTGCTGCCGGGTTCACTTTGCGTTCCAGCGGATTTCAGACCCCGCCAGGCGCCGCGCCGGGCAGCGGGCCAGGGTTTGGCGCGGGACTCGCCTCGGTCCTTTCCTCTGGCGGGATAACGCCTGCGGCTTCCGGCGGCTGGATCGCCTCGCCGGCGGCGATGGCAGCGGCCTCTGGCTCGGCCGGGGGCTGCCGGCCCGGCTCCGGCGCCGGCGGCTCCATGCCGAGCCGTGCCTCCAGCGCCGCCACCCGGGCTTCCAGCGCCTCCTGCGCCTCCCGTGCCCGGCGGGCGACTTCGAGGGCAGCGTCCAGCTCCTCCCGCCGCACCAGTTGCAGCCGCTGCACCAGCGCCTCGGCCTGGCTGCGCGCCATGGCCTCCATCTCGCCCCGGATTCCGGCCAGCGCCGAGAAGGCGCCGCCCGCCACCCCGGCCAGGTCGTCGAAGAGCCCGCCGCGCTTCCGGCCGCCGCCTGTCTCGCTCATCCGCCTGTCTCCTCACGCCCGGCCAGGGCGTGGCCTGTGCCTGTACAATCCGCGTCTGCGCGGCCTATACCCCAGCCCGGCCGGCGCGACCAAGGCGCCGCCAGCCATTCAAGGGTTTGCGCCGATGTATCTGGTCACCGGCGGGGCCGGTTTCATCGGTTCCAATCTGGTCGCCGCCCTTTGCGCCCGCGGCGCCGAGGTTATGGTCGTGGACCGGCTGGGCGATGGCGACAAGTGGCGCAACCTGGCGAAGCACCCCATCGCCGGCCTGCTGCCGCCCGAGGAGATCGAGGATTTCTGGGCCGTGGCCCCGCCCTTGACCGCCGTGCTGCACATGGGCGCGATCAGCGAGACCACGGTGCGCGACGGCGACCTGGTGGCCGCCACCAATCTCACCCTGCCCCTCTGGCTCTGGTCCGCCTGCGCGGAGCGGCAGGTGCCCTTCATCTACGCCTCCTCCGCCGCCACCTATGGCGACGGCTCCCAGGGCTTCGAGGACGACTTCACGCCGGAGGCGCTGGCGCGGCTCCGCCCGCTGAACCTTTATGGCTGGTCGAAGCTCGCCTTCGACCGGCGGGTGGCGCAGATGCTGGAGCGCGGCCAGCCAGCGCCGCCGCAATGGGCCGGGTTGCGCTTCTTCAACGTCTACGGCCCGAATGAATACCACAAGGGCCGCATGGCCAGCGTCGTCTTCCACAAATTCCAGCAGATCCGGCGTGGCGAGCCGGCCACGCTGTTCCGCTCCGACCGCCCCGACATCGCCGACGGCCAGCAAATGCGCGATTTCGTGCATGTGGATGATTGCGTGGCCGTGATGCTCTGGCTGCTGGACAACCCGCAGGTGTCGGGGCTGTTCAATCTCGGCTCCGGCCGGGCGCGCAGCTTCCTCGACCTCACCCGCGCGGTCTATGCGGCGCTCGGACAGCCCGAGGCGATCGAGTTCATAGACATGCCGGCCGACCTGAAGGGCAAGTATCAGTATTTCACTGAGGCGCCGATCGAACGCCTGCGCGCCGCCGGCTTCAATGCCCAGATGACGCCGCTGGAGGAAGGCGTGCGCCGCTACGTGCAGGACTTCCTCGCGACCGAAGATCCCTACCGCTGATGCTCCTCGCCATTCCCTTCCCGGTGATCGACCCGGTCCTGGTGCAGATCGGCCCCTTCGCCATCCGCTGGTATGCCCTGGCCTATATCGCCGGCATCGTCATCGGCTGGCGGATCGTGCGGCGGCTGGTCACGCTGCGGCCGGTGGCGGCCAGCCCGCAGCAGGTGGATGATTTCGTCACCTGGGCCACGCTCGGCATCATCCTCGGCGGGCGGCTCGGCTATGTGCTGTTCTACCGGCCGGAATACTACCTCGCGCATCCGCTGGAGATCCTCGAGGTCTGGCACGGGGGCATGAGCTTCCATGGCGGGGCGCTCGGGGTCATCCTCGCCATCTTCCTGTTCTGCTGGCGGCAGCGGCTGGAGCCCCTCGCCTTCGCGGACCGCCTGACCTCGGTGGTGCCGATAGGGCTGTTCCTGGGGCGGCTGGCGAATTTCGTGAACGGGGAGCTGTGGGGCCGCGTCACGGACGTGCCCTGGGCCATGGTCTTCCCCACCGGCGGGCCGGAACCCCGGCACCCGAGCCAGCTCTATCAGGCCATGCTGGAAGGCGTGGTGCTGTTCATCCTGCTGCAGGTCCTGGTGCGCCGTCCGGGGCTGCGCGCCCGGCGCGGCTTCGTCTCCGGCGCCTTCCTGGCCGGCTATGCGGTGGCGCGCTCGATCGGCGAGTTGTTCCGGCAGCCGGATGCGAATCTCGGCTTCATCATCGGCGGCGCGACCATGGGGCAGTTGCTCTCGGTGCCGATGCTGCTGATCGGCATCTGGCTGATGCTGCGGGCCAAGCCCGCCGAGCGGGAGGCGGCAGCCTGAGCGCCCCCGGGGACTGGAACGCCAAGGGGCGCGGAGGGCCGGACCAGCCGCAGGGGGGCGGCGCCCCGGAACGCCTCGACCGCTACATGGCACGGGCGGTCGCCGCCTATTACGCCGGGCGCGATCCCTTCGGCCGGGCCGGGGACTTCACCACCGCGCCCGAGATCTCCCAGGCTTTCGGCGAGTGCCTCGGCCTCTGGGCCGCCGTGACCTGGCAGATGATGGGGCAGCCGGATCCGGTGCTGCTGGTGGAGCTTGGCCCCGGCCGCGGCACGCTGATGGCGGATGCGCTGCGCGCCATCGCCCAGGTCGCCGCCCCCTTCCGCGCCGTGCTGCGGCCGCATCTGGTGGAAGCCTCCCCGGCGCTGCGCCAGGCGCAACGGGCGAGGCTGGGTGATGCCATCGCCGCCTGGCATGACGATATCGCCAGCCTGCCGCCGGGGCCGGCCATCATCCTCGGCAATGAATTCCTGGATGCGCTGCCGATCCGGCAATTCGTCCGCCGCGGCTCCGTGTGGATGGAGCGTTTCGTGCAGGACGGCGCCTTCCTCGAACTGCCGGCCGAGGCCGCGCCCCCCCTGCCCGGTGATGCGCCGGAAGGCGCGGTGCAGGAGGTCTCCGAAGCCGCCCGCGCCCTGACGGCGGAGCTGGCGCGGCGCCTCGCGGCCCAGGGAGGCGCGGCGCTGCTGCTCGATTACGGCGCGGAGAAGGGCGGCTTCGGCGACACGCTCCAGGCCATTCGCGCCCATGCGCCTGCCGATCCGCTGGCGCCGCCGGGCAGCGTGGACCTCACTGCGCATGTGGATTTCGCCGCCATCGCCGCTGCGGGTAACGCGGCCGGGGCGGCGGTGCATGGGCCACTGCCCCAGGGCGTGTTCCTGCAGCGCCTGGGGCTGATGAGCCGCGCTGCCATGCTGGCCCGTGCCGCGCCGCGCCAGGCGGGGCTGATTCTCTCCGGCGCCGAGCGGCTGGTGGCGCCGGAAGGCATGGGACGCCTGTTCAAGGCACTCTGCCTGTGCCATCCCGCCTTGCCCGCCCCGCCGGGTTTCGAGCCGGACCCGCCTGGCCGGAGATCCTGATGACCACAGCCGAATTCCTGACCGCCCCGGCGCTCGCCGCCGCCTCCGCGCTGCGCCACGGCTTCTTCACCCGCCGCGGCGGCGTCTCGGAAGGGGCCTTCGCCTCGCTCAATTGCTCCCTCTCGGGCAAGGACGACCGTGACAAGGTGCGGGAGAACCGCCGCCGCGCCATGGACGCGCTCGGCCTGCCCGCCTCGGCGCTGCACGGCCTGACCCAGGTGCATGGCATCGCCGTGGCGGAGGTGGACGAGGCCGGCTGGACCGAGGGCAAGGGGCCCGAGGCCGATGCCCTGGTCACGCGCCGCCCTGGCGTCGCGCTCGGCATCGTGACCGGGGATTGCGCGCCGGTGCTCTTCGCCGATCCCTCGGCGGGGGTGATCGGCGCCGCCCATGCCGGCTGGCGCGGTGCCGTGGCCGGGGTGCTGGAAGCGACCGTCGCCGCCATGGAGCGCCTGGGCGCTGCGCGCGACCGGATCATCGCCGCCATCGGCCCCTGCATCGCCCAGCAAAGCTATGAGGTCGGCCCCGATCTGCGGGATGCCGTGCTCGCCCGTTCCGCCGCGGATGCCCGCTTCCTCGCGCCGGGCCGGCGGGAGGATCGCTGGCAATTCGACCTGCCCGGCTATTGCGCTGCCCGCCTTGCCGCGCTCGGCCTGTGCGGCGTGGAGCAGAATGGCGCCGATACCCTGGCGGATGAGGCGCGATTCTTCAGCCATCGCCGCCGGACGCTTTCCGGCGGCGGGCCGATCGGGCACCAGTTGTCCGCCATCGCGCTGCTCGCCTGAACCGCCCATCCGGCGGAGGCCCCGATGCCCTACCTGATCCAGTTCCTTGTCCTGACGCTGCTCACGATCCTGGTGTCCTGTGTCCTTCTCTAGGCTCCTGCTCGCCCTGCCCCTGTTGCTGGCCGCCTGCGGTGACCTGCCGCAGCCCTTCCGCAACCGCCCCGGGCTGCAGGCGCAGCGGCTGGCCGTGCCGCTGGCGGTGCGTCTGGCCGTGCCGCCGCCGCAGGAGGCGATGCTCCAGGATGCCGCGGCCCGCAAGCTGGCCGAGAGCGTCGCCAGCGCCCTCCAGGCGGAGGAGGTGCCGGCCGTGGCCACCGACGCGCCCCTGCCGCTCGACTGGCGGGTGGACATCCAGGCGGAGCGGCAGGGCCAGACCGTGCTGCCCCGCTTCCGCCTGCTGGACGCCGACGGCCGTCCGCAGGCCGCGAGCAATGGCGAGCCTGTGCCGTTGCGCGACTGGGCCAGCCCCACGCCGGAATTGCTGCACCAGGTCGCCGCCCAGGCGGCGCCGGCCCTGACCAGGCTGCTGCTGCAGGTCGAGGCAGCGCAGAAGGCCACCGACCCGGACTCCCTCGGCGCCGGCCCACCACGGGTGCGGCTGGCCGGGGTGCGCGGCGCGCCGGGGGACGGCAACACCTCCCTCGCCGCCCGGATGCGGGAATTCCTGGGCAACCAGGGCTATGTCGTGCAGGACGCCGCCGATGGCGCCGCCTATGGGCTGGAGGCAGAGGTCAATGTGGTGCCGGCCGGGCGCGGGCTGGACCGGGTGGAGATCCAGTGGATCGTCAGCCGCCGGGATGGCGAGGAGCTCGGCCGGGTGGTGCAGATGAACGAGGTTCCCTCCGGCCGGCTGAACCGGCTGTGGGGCGACATCGCCTATGCCGCGGCGCAGGAGGCCGCGGGCGGGGTGAAGACGGTCATCGTCAACGCCCAGGCCGTGCCGCCGGCCGAGACGGCCGCCGCGCCGCGCTGACTGCCCCTCCCGCGCGGGCCGGTCACTGCCCATCCAGGCTGCGCACCGCGTCGAAGCCGACGGTCAGGCCGCCGAGGACCAGCCGCAGCTCACCGCCATTCGAGCCAGGGGCACGCTCCGCCGCGGTGGCGCGGGCACGGACCGTGACCTCCACCGGCTGCGGCCCGCCATTGGCGTCGCGGCCGGCGGCGAGGAAATGGTAGGCGCCGTCCGGCAGCGCCCGGCCGCTGGCGTCGCGCCCATCCCATTTCCATTCCGTCGCGGTGGGGCCGAGCGTGACCGTCTCCTCCCGCAGGACGCGACCGAGATTGTCGAGCACGCTGATCGTCACCTCCGTGGCGGCGCCCGCGGCGGGCAGGCGCAGCCGAGCCGTGCCGTCCTGCAGGGAGAGCCGATCGCTCGCCACCTCCACCATCTTCCCCATCAGCGGCGCGGCGGCGGTGAGCTGCGCCGCCTGCTGCAGGCTGATCAGCTTCGCCATGTTCGTGTTCATCGCGATCGCCTGCTCGACCTGGGCGAACTGCACGAGCTGCGCCGTCATCTGCTGCGGATCCATGGCATTGGTCGGATCCTGGTTCTTCAGTTGCGTCGTCAGCAGGGTGAGGAAGGTGTTGAAGTCGCCACCGAAGCCAGTGGTGCGGCCGCCCGCGGAGGCGGAGCTTGCGGTGGCGGTGGCGGTGGCGGACTGGGTGGCGATGCTCATGCGCTGTCTCCGGTCAGATCGCGATGTCGAGCAGAGAATGGGCGGCGGCCGGAGGCCGGACCGGAGGCTCCGGGCTTCGCTCCGCCGGCGGGGCGGGGCGGCGGCGAGGGC
>CALGVL010000292.1 GCA_937930165.1 uncultured Acetobacteraceae bacterium | reverse complement strand
CAGCAGAAGACGGCATACGAGATTGGTCAGTGACTGGAGTTCAGACGTGTGCTCTTCCGATCTCGCCGCGGCTGGCCCGGGCGCTGGCGCCCTCGTCCCGCGGCGAGCTGGAGATCACCGACCTCAACCGGATCTATCTGGAGGAGGGGAGCCTGCGGGTCTGCCAGCTTGGCCGCGGCTATGCCTGGCTGGATACCGGCACGCATGACAGCATGCTGGAGGCGGGCGAGTTCGTCCGGGCGATCGAGAAGCGCACCGGCCAGAAGGTGGCGGCGCCGGAGGAGGTCGCCTGGCGCAAGGGCTTCATCTCCGACGCCCAGCTGCTGGAGGTCGCCCGGCCGCTGCGCAACAGTGGCTATGGCCGCTATCTGGAGAGCCTGCTGCAACAGGCCGGGTGAGGCGCGTGCCCGTGATATCCGGGTGACAGGCCGTCATCCGTTGCGCCGGCTGGCCGTACATCGACAAGCCGGAGCACCCGGACTTATCCTGCATTGCGGTCGCGCCGGCAGGAATGCCGGCGCCCCGCCGCTACCCGCCTGATCGTCGCAGCGGCAGAGACCCTTTCCGATGCCCGAAGCCTCCCTCGACCTCGCGCCCGATGTGCCGCAGCCCGGCGAGGTGCGCGTCCTGCAGCCTGGCCTGCTGCGGGCGCGGATGCCGCTGCCCTTCCCGCCCGGCCATGTGAACATCTGGCTGCTGGAGCATGACGGCGGCTGGCTGGCGATCGACACTGCCGTCGCCAGCCGCACCACGCGCGGCTTGTGGGACCAGGTACTCGCGCGGCCGGAGCTGAACGGTCGGCCGCTGACTGCGCTGCTGGTCACGCATTTTCACCCGGACCATATCGGCCTGACCGGCTGGCTCTGCGAGCGCTTCGGCATCCTGCCGACCATGACGCGCATCGAATGGCTGACGGCGCGCGCCCTCTGGTACGATTCCGGGCCGGACATGATGGCGCAGCAGGTGGCGCATTACGCGCGGGCCGGCTGCGCGCCGGACTACCTCTCCTTCGTCGAGGAGCGCGGACCGCTGTACCAGCGCGCGGTGGGGGAACTGCCGCGGGCCTTCCACGCCATCAGGGACAGCCGCATGCTGCGCATTGGCGGCACGGAATGGAGCGTGATCACCGGCGCTGGCCACGCGCCGGACATGGCCTGCCTGTTCAGCGCGGAACGCAATGTGCTGATCTCCGCCGACCAGATCCTGCCGCGCATCTCGCCCTATATCGGCCTGCATCCCGGCGAGCCGGAGGCCGATCCGCTGGGCGACTTCCTGGCTTCGAACGAGCGGTTCCGCAGCCTGCCGGAGGATGTGCTGGTGCTGCCCTCGCATGGCGAGCCCTTCCGCACCCTGCACCGGCGGCTGGACACGCTGGCCAGCCATCATGCGGACCGGCTGGACATGCTGGCTGAAGCCTGCCGGGAGCCGCTGACCGCCTATGAGGCGGCGCAGATCCTGTTCCCCCGAGCGGCGCAGGAGATGGCCCAGATCGGCTTCACCGTCGGCGAAACCCTGGCGCATCTGCGCCGGCTGGAGCGGCAGGGCAGGCTCGCGGTGCTGCCCGGTCCCGGTGAGGCGGTGCGCTTCCGGACACTATGATTCCCTCCGATCCGGATGTGGTGGTGGTCGGCGCGGGCGCGGCCGGCATCGCCGCGGCGACCACGCTGCGCGAATTGGGCCGAAGCTGCGTGGTGCTGGAGGCAGGCAGCCGTGTCGGCGGGCGAGCCTTCACCGACGCGGCGAGCCTCGGCGCCCCCTTCGACCACGGCGCCTCCTGGCTGCATGAGGCGGAGGCGAATCCGCTGACGCCCCTGGCCCGGCAGCTCGGCTTCACCCTGCACGACGACGGCGGGAGGCGGCGCGACCTTCTGCTATGCCAGGGCCGTCCAGCCACCCCGGAGGAGCATGCTGCCCATGATGCCGCCTGCCAGGCCTGGGAGGCGGCTGCCGAGGCCTATGCGGCCCGGGGCGGACCGGACATCCCGCTGGCCGATGCGGTGCCTCGGGGCGGGTTCTGGGATGCCACGGCCAGCCATTGGTTCGGTGCCCTCATCAACGGCACCGAGGCCGAGAGGACCAGCCTGCAGGATTATGTCGCCACCGCGCTCGGCGGGTTGGACCTGCTGGTGGCGGAGGGGCTGGGCCGATTGGTGGCGCGGCTGGCGGAGGGCCTGCCAGTGGTGCTGCGCGCTCCGGTCGAGCGGGTGCGCTGGGATGGTGCCGGCGTCACCGTGGAAGGCCCGCGCGGATCGCTGCGGGCACGGGGCTGCATCGTCACCGTCTCCACCGGTGTCCTGGCCGCGGGCCGCATCCGCTTCGATCCGGCCCTGCCGGCATCGGTGCAGGAGGCGATCGCCGGCCTGCCACTTGGCCTGCTGTCGAAGGTGGCGCTGCGCGCGATAGGGGAGGACCGGCTGGACCTGCCCGCCTTCTCGCGCCTCGGCCGTCAGGTGGAGGGCCCCGGGGACCGGCCGATGTCCTGGCTGCTCTGGCCCTTCGGCCGCGACCACGCCATCGGCTTCATCGGTGGCGAGGCGGCCTGGGAGCTGGCGCGGGAGGGGCCGGAGGCGGCGGAAGCCTACGCCCGCGCCGAACTCGCCCGCTATTTCGGCGCGGCGCGCGTGGCCCGCGCCTTCGCCCCAGGCGCGGTGGTGACGCGCTGGGCGGAGGATCCGCTCTTCCTCGGCGCCTACAGCTATGCGCGGGTGGGCCAGGCCGGGGCGCGGGCGACGCTGCGCGATGCGGCGCTGGCCGGGGGGCGGCTGCGCTTCGCCGGGGAGGCCTGCCACACCCGCTATGCCGGCACGGTCGGCGGCGCCTGGGACAGTGGTGCAATGGCCGCCCGCGCCCTGGTCGCGGCGCTGGGCTGAGGCGCGGGCATGCGGGCAATAACGAGGTGCCTCGCGGCGATTACCGGAGCCAGCGCCTCCGTCAGGGCGATGCTGTGGATGGTCGCCAGCGGCATGCTGTTCATGGTGCTGAACGCCATCCTGCGCATGATGGCGCTGGAGCTGGACCCCTTCCAGACGCAGTTCCTGCGCTACCTCTTCGGCGTCCTGGTAATGTTGCCCCTCATCCTGCGGGCAGGGATCCGCAACTACCGGCCGAACGGCTTGCGGGGGCAGCTCTGGCGCGGAGCGGTCCATACATCGGGCCTGCTGGTCTGGTTCATCGCCGTGCCGCATGTGCCGCTGGCGGAGATGACGGCGCTGGGCTTCACCTATCCAATCTTCATCATGCTCGGCGCCATGATCTTCCTGGGAGAGCGCATGGTCCCGGCGCGCTGGGCCGCGGCGCTGATCGGCTTCGGTGGCGTGCTGGTGGTGGTCTGGCCGCAGCTTTCCGGCACCGGAGGGTTTTACAGCCTGGTGATGCTGGCCTCGGCGCCGCTCTTCGCTGCCTCCTTCCTCATCACCAAGGCGCTGACCCGGCGGGATTCGGCGCAGGTGATCGTGGTCTGGCAATCCATTACCGTCGCGCTGTTCAGCCTGCCCTTTGCGCTGCTGCACTGGGCCTGGCCGACGGCGGCGCAATGGGGCTGGTTCCTGCTGGCCGGCGTCATCGGTACAGTGGGGCATATCTGCCTGACCCGGGCCTTCGCCCTGGCCGACATGTCCGTGGTGCAGCCGGTCAAGTTCCTGGAACTGCTCTGGGCCTCGCTGCTCGGCCTGCTGGTCTTCGGCGATGTTCCAGGGGAGGCGACGCTGCTGGGCGGCCTCATCATCTTCGCCTCCACCACCTGGATCGCGCGGCGGGAGGCACGGGCGGCGAGGCGCAGATAAGGAAAGGGGGACGGCCCGGCGCCGTCCCCCTCATCGGATCAGCCGCGCGCCTTGGCTTCGCGCCGGCGGGCGGTCAGGATGAATTCGGTATAGCCGTTCGGCTGCTCGCGGCCCTTGAAGACCAAGTCGCAGGCCGCCTTGAAGGCCGGGCCGTCGAAATCGGGTGCCATGGGCTTGTAGGCCGGGTCGCCGGCATTCTGCCGGTCCACGACCTTGGCCATGCGCTTCATGGTCTCCATCACCTGCTCCTCGGTGCAGATGCCATGGCGCAGCCAATTGGCGATGTGCTGGCTGCTGATGCGCAGCGTGGCGCGGTCTTCCATCAGCCCGACATCGTTGATGTCCGGCACCTTGGAGCAGCCGACCCCCTGGTCCACCCAGCGCACGACATAGCCCAGGATGCCCTGGGCGTTGTTGTCCAGCTCCGCCTGCACATCGGCCGGCGACCAGTTGGTGTTCACCGCCAGCGGGACGGTGAGGATGTCGTCCAGCTTCGCGCGCTTGCCGGCCTGCTGCAGCTCGTCCTGCCGCGCCGCCACATCCACCTCATGATAGTGCAGTGCGTGCAGGGTGGCGGCGGTGGGGGAGGGGACCCAGGCGGTGTTCGCGCCCGCCTTGGGATGCCCCACCTTCTGCTCCAGCATCGCCGCCATCATGTCCGGCGCTGCCCACATGCCCTTGCCGATCTGCGCCCGGCCGCGCAGCCCGCAGATCAGGCCGACATCGACGTTGTTGTCCTCATAGGCCTTGATCCAGGCCGCGTTCTTCATGTCGTTCTTGCGGATGACGGCGCCGGCTTCCATGTCGGTATGGATCTCGTCGCCGGTGCGGTCGAGGAAGCCGGTGTTGATGAACACCACCCGGTCCTTCGCGGCCCGGATGCATTCCTTGAGGTTCACCGTGGTCCGGCGCTCCTCATCCATGATGCCCATCTTCAGCGTGGCGCGCGGCAGGCCGAAGGCGTCTTCCACCCGGGCGAAGAGGGTATCGGCCCAGGCCACCTCCTCCGGCCCGTGCATCTTGGGCTTCACGATATAGACGCTGCCGGTGCGGCTGTTGTGGCCCTTCCGCTGGCCGCGCAGGTCGTGCAGCGCGATCGCCACGGTGCACATGGCGTCCAGGATGGTTTCGGGGATCTCCTGTCCGTCCAGCATCACAGCGTCGGTCATCATGTGGTGGCCGACATTGCGCACCAGCATCAGCGAGCGGCCATGCAGCGTCAGCCCGCCGCCGGAGGGCTTCAGATAGACGCGGTCCGGATGCAGCCGGCGCGTCATGGTGCTGCCGCCCTTCTCGAAGGTGGCCTCCAGGTCGCCCTTCATCAGGCCGAGCCAGTTCCGGTAGACCGCGACCTTGTCCTCGGCATCCACCGCGGCGACCGAGTCCTCGCAGTCCATAATGGTGGTGACGGCGCTCTCCATCACCACATCGGCGATGCCTGCCGGATCGTCCTTGCCGATCGGGTGCTCACGGTCGATGCGGATTTCCGCATGCAGGCCATTGTTCACCAGCAGGATGGCGGAGGGCATGGCCGCGTCGCCCTGATAGCCGACGCACTGGCCCGGGCGGGCCAGGCCGGTCGTGCGGCCATCCAGCAGCGTCACCGACAGCGCGCCGGAGACAATGGCATAGGACTTCACCTCGCGGTGGGAGGCGCCGCCGGCCAGCGGTGCGATCCGGTCCAGCACGCCGCGGGCATAGTCGATCACCTTCCGGCCGCGGGCCGGGTTGTAGCCCTTGCCACGGGTCGCGCCGTCGGTCTCCGGGATCGCATCCGTGCCGTAGAGCGCGTCATACAGGCTGCCCCAGCGCGCATTGGCGGCATTCAGCGCATAGCGGGCGTTGGAGACGGGAACGACGAGCTGCGGCCCGGCGATATGCGCGATCTCGGCATCCACATTGGTGGTGCCGACCTGGAAATCCGGCCCCTCCGGCAGGAGATAGCCGATCTCCTTCAGGAAGGCGGTATAGGCGGGGAGATCCACGGGCTTCGCCGGATGGGCGCGATGCCAGGCATCGATCTTCGCCTGCAACTCGTCGCGCTTCCGCAGAAGCTCGGCATTGCGCGGCGCCAGGTCGCGGATGATCCCGGCCAGGGAGGACCAGAACCGCGCCGGTTCCACGCCTGTTCCAGGCAGCGCCTCCTGCTCCATGAAATCGCGCAGGACACGGGACACCCTCAGGCCCGCAACTTCCACCGAATCAGACACTGCCGATCCTCCCGATAACGAACCCGAGCCCCATCACGGGGCGCAAACGGGCTACCTAGGGGGTAAAGCCCGTTTGCGCAAAGGGGCAGGGCTACAGCCCGGCCCGATCCAGCCGCAGGATCGCCCGCGCCATGGCCTGGGCGCGCGGCACCATGGTGGCGACCTCCAGATACTCCTCCGGACTGTGCGCCTTGCCGCCCACCGGCCCGACGGCGCAAATGGTCGGCGCGCCGACCGCAGCGGTGAAGCCGGAATCGGCGCAGCCGCCGGAGAACTCGCCGCGGATCTCCATGCCGCTCTCGCTGGCCGCCTCCCGGTAGGCATCGAACAGCTTCGCGCTGGCGGGGGACTGGGTCAGGGGCAGGAACTCGCCGCGGATGGTCAGCTTCGCCTTCGTTCCCGGCACGAAGCTGCGGGCGATGATCTCATGGATCTTGCCCATGATCTCGTCGCGGTCGGCGGGCTCGACATAGCGCAGGTCGATCTGCCCCTGCGCGTAGGGCGCCACCGTGTTCACGCTCTGCCCGCCGCTGACCAGGCCGACATTCAGGGTGATGCCGCGCTTCAGGTCGGTCAGGGCGTGGATCGCCTGGACCTTGCGCGCCAGCTCCTCGATGGCGCTGATCCCGGCCTCGAAATTGCCGCCGGAATGGGCCGCCTTGCCCTCGATCTCGAAGACCGAGAAGACGCCGCCCTTGCGCCCGGTCACCACCCCGCCGGAGGGCCGCCCCGGCTCGGAATTGAAGACCACGCGGGCTTCGCGCGCCGTCGCCTCGATCACCTCGCGGCCTTCCGGGCTGCCGATCTCCTCGTCGCCGGTGAAGAGGCCGAGCAGCGGGCCGGGGGCGCCGCCGAATTTCTTGAAGGCCGCCAGGACGAACATGTTCATCACCAGCCCGGCCTTCATGTCGGCGACGCCGGGGCCATAGGCGATGCCGTTCTCGATGCGGAAGGGGCGGCGTTCGGGCTCGCCCTTCGGGAAGACCGTGTCGCGGTGCCCCATCAGCACGATGTTGCGCTTCTGGTTGCCGCTGTTCAGGGCCTCGCCGCCCTCCACCCGCGCCTTCAGGCAGTCGCCGTACTTCTCCCGCGGCACGACCTCCACCGGGATGCCATGCTGCTCGCAGAAGCGCCGGATCTGCGCGCCGACGGCATCGACGCCCGCCTTGTCGTAGCTGCCGCCATCGGTGTTCACCATCTCCCGCAGCGCCGCGATCATCGCGTCCTGCTGGGTGGCGAGCCAGGCGGTGATCTTGGCCTCGATGCTCTCGCCGGTCATGTGCGTTCTCCCCCTACTCGACCTTGCCGATGCGCTGCACCGCGCGTTGCAGCCGGGCGCTGTCCTCACGGAAGAAGCGCTGGAAGGCCTCGCCGTCGCGGTAGTCCAAAGTGTTGCCCGAGGCCGCCAGGGCGCGCCTCAGCTCGGGATTCGCGGCGACCGCCGCCATGCCCTTGCGCAGCGCCTCCTGCACCGCCGGCGGCGTGCCGGCGGGCGCGAAGACGCCGGCCCAGATGTAGAATTCGGCCTCCGGGAATCCCTTCTCGATCAGGGTCGGCACCTCCGGGAAGTCCGGCAGGCGCTTCGCACCCCAGCAGGCAAGGGCGCGCAGCCTGCCCTCGCGGATATGCGTGGCGGCCGGGCCGGGGCCGGTGGCCAGCGCCTGCACCTGGCCGCCGAGCAGCGCGGTCAGCGCCGGGGCGCCACCCTGGAAGGGCACGTGCAGCAGCTCGATACCGGCGGCGGTGGTCAGCATCGCCATCGGCACATGCAGCGCCGAGTAATTGCCGGAGGAGGAATAGCTGATCGCCCCCGGGCGCGCCTTCGCATCGGCGATGAATTCCTCCAGCGTCTTCCAGGGCGAGGAGGATTGCACCACCAGCAGAGTCGGATCGGCGGTGAAGAGCGCGATCGGCGCCAACTGGTCCAGCTCATAGGCCGGCTGCCGGCCGAAGAGGCGCGCCGCCTCCGGCAGGATGGCCAGGGAGGAGAGCGCCATCAGCACCGTATAGCCATCCGGCGTCGCGCGGGCGACGGCGGCATTGCCGATCTCGCCCGCGGCGCCGGCGCGGTTCACCACCGGAACCGGCTGCTTCCAGTGCCGCTCCAGCGCCGAGGCGACGGGGCGCGCAACCACATCCGCCTGCCCGCCAGGCGGGAAGGCAACCACCATGGAGACGGCGCGGTTCGGGAATTCCGCGTTCTGGGCCTGCGCGGCCGGGGCGAGGGCGAGGGCGCCGGCAGCGCCCAGGAGATCACGACGCTTCATGCCACCTTGTTCTCCAGCACGCCGATGCCCGGCACCTCGATGCGCACCACATCGCCGGGCTTCAGGAATTTCGGCGGGTTGAACCCGATGCCGACGCCGGCCGGGGTGCCGGTGGCGATGATGTCGCCCGGCTCCAGCGTGATGCCGGCGCTGATCGTCTCGATCAGGGTCGGGATGTCGAAGATCAGGTCGGCGACCGAGGCATCCTGTCGCATCTCGCCATTCACCCAGGTGGTCAGGCGCAGCTTCGCCGGATCCGGCACCTCATCCGCGGTGAGGATGGCCGGGCCCATCGGGCAGAAGCCGTCGATGCCCTTGCCCAGGACCCATTGCCGGTGCCTGTGCTGCGTGGTCCGGGCGGTGACGTCGTTGACGATGGTATAGCCGAAGACATGCGACAGCGCCTCCGCCTTGCGGATGCCGCGCCCGGCCTTGCCGATCACCACCGCCAGCTCGCCCTCATAATCCACCGAATTGGTCGGATCGAGATGCGAGGGGATGGCATCCCCCGGCCCGCTGACGCTGGTGGGCGGCTTGGTGAAGACGACCGGCGCTTCCGGCACCACCTCCTTCGCCGAGGCGTCGAAGCCGGAGCCAGCGAATTCCTTGGCATGCTCGTGGTAGTTCTTGCCGACGCAGAAGATGTTCTTCGCGGGGCGGGGAATCGGCGCGAGCAGCCTGGCCCTCTCCACGACCGGCGCCTTCGCCGCGGCGGCGCGGGCATGGCGCAGCATGGCCTCGCCACCCGCGATCAGCGCCGCCATGGAGCCGCCCTCCAGCGCGCGGTCGGCGCCGGCGAGGTCGAGCACCGCTCCATCCTCCCGCAAGGCCCCGATCCGCGTGGCCAGGGCGTCGCCCTGTCTGAAGGTCACCAGCCGCATCGGCTTTCTCCCGGAACTCGTTCGTGGCGCAGAAATACAGGCTCAAGCCGGATTGGCCAGGGGGGCATGGATCGGGGCTCCGGCCGGCAGTTCCGCCGCGCGCTCCAGCGCCCGCGCGGCACGGAAGGCCAGGTCGTCGCGGTAGAGCGCCGCCGCCACCTGCACCGCGCGCGGCATGCCTTCCTCGTCCAGCCCGACCGGCACGCTGATCGCGGGCTGGCGGGTCAGGTTGAAGGCAAAGGTCCAGGGCGCCCAGTCGCGCCACAGCGCCTCGGTCGGGCGGATCGTCGGCTGGTCGGCGGCGAAGGCGGCGGTCGGGGTCGCCGCGGTCAACAGGATGTCGTAGCGCTGGTGGAAGCGGGCCATGGCATGCGCCGCATCGATCCGCAGCGCCTCGGCGCCGAGGAAGTCCACGGCGGACATCCCGCCCTCGCGCTCCGCCACCTCCTGCAGCCCCTTGTCCAGCAGCTCGCGCTTCTCGGGCGGCGTGGTGGCGACCAGGCGCGCCAGCGCCACGCCCCAGACGCGGCCGAAGATGGCGCGAGTGTCGGGCAGGTTCGGATCGGCCTCCTCGACGATCGCACCCTGCTCCTCCAGCAGCTTGGCGGCGCCCATCAGGGCAGCGTGTCCATCGGCGTCGAGCGGCGGCTCGAAGCCCAGGCGCTTCACCACCGCCACCCGCAGGCCGGCGACGCCCTCCTCGATGCCCCGGCGCCAGTCCTGCGGCTCGTCCGGCAGGCAGAAGGGGTCGCGCAGGTCGTGCCGCGCCATGGCGGACATCATCAGCGCCGCGTCCCGCACCGTGCGCGTCATCGGCCCGGCGCAGGCGACATTGGCGAAGGCGCCGAGCGGCCATTGCGGGATGCGGCCGAAGGAGGGCTTCACCCCCACCAGCCCGCAGAAGGCCGCCGGGATGCGGATGGAGCCGCCCGCATCCGTGCCGATATGCAGCGGCCCGAAACAGGCCGCCCCCGCCGCGCCGGCGCCGCTGCTGGAGCCGCCCGGCGTCCGCTGCCGGTTCCAGGGATTGCGGGTGATGCCGTGCAGCGGGCAGTCGCCGGGCGACTTCCAGCCGAATTCCGTGGTGGTGGTCTTGCCCAGGATGACGGCGCCGGCCTGCTTCAGCCCCATCACCGCCGGCGCATCCTCGGCCACCGGCTCGGCCGAGGTGGTCTTGCTGCCGCGCCGGGTCGGGAAGCCGGAAAGATTCAGCAGATCCTTCACCGTGGCCGGCACCCCGTCCAGCAGCCCCATCGGCCGCCCGGCCATCCAGCGCGCCTCGCTCTCCCCGGCCGCGACCACCGCGCGCGGGTTCAGGGCAGCGAAGGCGTTCACCCAGGGGTTGTAGAGCGCCACCCGCTCCATGACGGCCTTCAGCACCTCCACCGGAGAGAGGGCGCGGCGAGCATAGAGGCCGAGCAGCGTCTCGGCGGACATCAGGGCGGGGTCGGTCGGGGTCATCTCGCTCTTCCGGTCAGGCGTTCACAAGGCGCAGCATGGTCCCACAAGCACGGGAGCGGAACCCCATGACGCCGGACGAGTCGAAACGGCAACCCTGGGAATGGTCCGAGGCCGAGTGGCGCAGGATCACCGGCCGCGCCCGCGCCGGCCGCAGCCTGCGCCCGCATGGCTGGCCCGGCGGCGCCCGCTGCTGCGTCGCCCTCTCCTTCGACGCGGATCACGAGACGATCCCGCTGCGCGATGGCGATGCAAGCCCGATGCGGATCAGCCAGGGCCAGTACGGCAACCGCCAGGGCGTGCCGCGCATCCTCGCCCTGCTGGCCCGCCACGGCATCCCGGCCAGCTTCTTCTACCCGGCGGTCTCCGCGCTGCTCTATCCGGATGAGGTGCGGGCCGTCGTGGACGGAGGCCATGAGATCGGCATCCATTCCTGGATCCACGAGGCCAACACCACCCTGCCACCCGGCGTGGAGCGCGAGCTGACGCTGCGCGCCGCCGCTGTGCTGGAGCGCCTGGCCGGCCGCCGCTGCTGCGGCATCCGGACGGCGAGCTGGGATTTCTCCGTCCACACCATGGGCATCATCCGGGAACTCGGCCTGCTCTATGACAGCAGCCTGATGGCGGATGACGACCCCTATGAGTTGGTGGATGGCGGCGTGCCGACCGGGGTGGTGGAGCTGCCGCCGGAATGGATCCGCGACGATGCGGTGTATTTCAACTTCCTGCGCTCCGGCGCATTGCGGCCCTACACCCCGCCCTCGGCAGTGGAGGAGATCTTCCGCACCGAATTCGATGGCGCCTATGCGGAAGGCGGGCTGTTCCTGCTGACCATGCATCCGCACATCATCGGCCATCGCAGCCGCATCGCGCTGCTGGACCGGCTGGTGCGGTACATGCGCGGACATGACGGCGTCTGGTTCGCCACCCATGAGGAGGTGGCGCGATACTGCAAGGACCAGGCGGGGCCCTGAACCCCGCCTGCGACCTGCAGACCTCCGGGCCATACGGCCCTGTGGTCATCGGCGCCGAAAGTGTCAGCCCTGCGCCACCGCCGCGCTCCAGGGCGACATGGCATCGCTGATGCCGGTCACGCCGCCCTCCGCGTCGCGGCGGATCAGGTTCGGGCAGGCGAAATTCAGCGGCATGACACCATGCTCCACCACCTCCACCGGGGCATCGGCGGCGAGGGCGGCCAGCACCGCTTCCGGCAGGCGGCGGTCGGCGGTCACGCCCTGCGGGCCGGAGATGTCGATGCGCGGGTGATGCGCCGCCACCTCCGGATCCATGCCGAAATCGGCGACGAAGGACAGCAGCTGGAACACTGCCGCCATGATGCGCCGGCCACCCGAGGCGCCGGCCGCGATCTCCGGCCCCCGGTCATTGGCGGCGATCACTGGGCACATATTGGTCAGCGGCCGCTTGCCCGGGGCGATGGCATTCGGCGTGCCCGGCTGCGGGTCGAACCACATGACGCCGTTATTCATCAGCACCCCGGACCGCGGCAGCACCACGCGGCTGCCCATGGAGGAGAGCAGCGTCGTCGTCACCGCCACCATCATCCCGTCCTTGTCGCAGGCGGTCAGATGGGTGGTGCAGCTTTCCGCCGCCCGCGGCTCCGCCTCGCCCAGACCGGAGAGCCGCTCCGCATAGGCTGTGCGCATCACGCGGGCGAGCTGCGCATACCATTCCGCCGAGGGCTCCGCGCCGGAATAGGGCGCATCCGTCATCCCCTCCAGCACGCGGGCCAGGGTCGGCGCTGCGGTCAGGCCATTGGCCAGCATCAGCCGCCGCCCGCGCCAGGGCACGGAAATGGCGGGCAGCACGCGGGCGCGGCAGCCGCGCAGATCCTCGGCGGAGAGCACGCCGTCCATCTCCCGCACATCCTGCGCGATCTGCGCCGCGATCTCGCCTTCGTAGAAATCCCGCAGCCCTGCCTGCTGCAGCCGCTCCAGCGTCGCCGGCAGGTTGCCGAGGGTGAAGAAGCCGGGCGTGCCCTGATAGGGTGCCACCGGCGGCAGGCCGTTCGGCAGGTAGATCCGCGCGCTCTCCGGATAGAGCCGCAGCACGGCGGCGGAGGCCGCGATCTTCAAGGTGGTGTACCAGTCCTGCGGCAGCCCGCGCTTCGCCAGGGCCACGGCCGGCGCCAGCACATCCTTCAGCGGCAGGCGCCCATGCTTCTCATGCAGCAGCGCATAGCCGGCGACGGCGGAGGGGATGACGAAGGAGAGCGGGCCGTGGACGTTCCGGTCCCCCTCCACCTCCGGCCAGGGGAAGAGATCCTGCTTCATCCGCCCGGTCAGCGGGAAGGCGGCGGGATCGAGTCGCGCCGGCGCGACCGGCCCGAAATCGAAAGTCTCCCCGGTTTCCATGCCCGGCGCCATGACCTGGGCGAAGCCGATGCCGCCCAGCCCGCTATTCCAGGGCTCCAGCGCCGCGAGGGCGAAGGCGGTGGCGACTGCGGCATCGGCGGCCGTGCCGCCGGCCTCCAGCATCGCCACGCCGGCCTCGGCTGCCGCCTTGACCTGGGAGGCGACCATGCCGCCCCGGCCGCGTGCCGCCGGCTTGCGAATCTCCCAGTGCTGGGTGGTGTGCGGGGCGGGGGTAAAGGGAACCGGCATCGGTGCATCCTTCAGTGGTCAGGCAGGCCGGCATGGTTCCGCCATGCCGCCCCGCCGGCAACCCCCGGCCGCGCTTCAGCCGCCCGAGCGCTGGCGCCGCTGCGCCAGCACCGCCTCGAAATCGTAGTCCTGGTGCCAGTTGATGTGGCCGGTCAGCGCGGCGATGGCGGCGTCGGCGTCGCCCTGCTCCAGCGCCGAGAGGATCGCCCGGTGCTCCTCCGCCGGAGTGGCGGTGATGCCACCCCGCTGCGCCAGCCCCCAGATCACCGCGAGCTGCCGCGCCAGGCTCTGCCATAGCGCCAGCAGCGGCGCATTGCCGGAGGCGCGGCAGAGTTCGCTATGGAAATGCTCGTCGCTGGCGACTGTCAGGGCGGGGTCGCCGGCCTCCAGCGCCAGCGCATAGCGCGCCGCGGCCTGGCGCAACGGGGCGAAGCGCTCCGGCCCGCCGGGGGCGCGCAGCGCCTCCTGCACCGCCAGGGTCTCCAGCGCCAGGCGCACCCGCATCAGCGCGGCCACGCCCTCATTGCTCACCTGCATCAGCCGCATGCCCTTGTAGGGCGTGCTGACCACGATGCCCTGGGACTCCAGCAGCCGCAACGCCTCCCGCACCGGGACGCGGCTGATGCCGAGGTCGCGGGCGATCTCCGCCTCCACCAAGCGGTCGCCGGGCAGGAAGATGCCGCGGGCGGCGGCCGCGACGATGGCCTCGGCCGCCTGCTCGACCATGGTGCGAGGCTGCACCGGCAGCAGGCGCCGGGGCTCGACCAAAACCGGACCCATGGCTGTCGGCGCGCTGCTTCGCGCCCGCTGGTCCCGAACAGCCACACTCATGGTCCCTTCACCTCGCGAACACGCTAACGATAAATTCGACCGGAGGTTTTGGAAAGGACCGACCCGCGACATTGCCGCGCGAACGGCATGTTGGGCCCAGCCTTTCCATGGCCTCTGGCCGGCACGGCGGGCGGGCTTCGGCCCCCCGGCGCGAAGCCGCCCGCTTCAGAGGGTTAGCCGGATCCCTCTACGAATATGTTTCGCACACAGAATGCGAACGAACAAGCATCGAATTCGAGAAGCTGTCCTGGGCCGGGGTCGGGGCCGGGGATGGGCGGGGGCGCGGAGGCTTCCTGCCATGCCGCGTCCGGGCGAGAATGCGGACCGACAGACAGGGGAGAAACCGATGACGCCGGAGGAGAAGGCGGCTTTCGGGGTGGAGGGCGACTGGCCCGTGGCGCGGCGGCACCGCATCCGCTGGGCGGAGTGCGACATGTATGCGCATGTGAATCATGCCGCCTATCTGACACTATGCGAGGACATGCGGGTGGCGCACTGGATCTCGCTCGGCGGCCGCTTCGCCCCGGATGCGCCCGGCCCGGTCGTGGCGCAGCTTGAGGCGCGCTACATCCGTCCCCTCGGCTTCGATGACGAGGTGTTGCTGACCCTGCGCCCGGCCAGCCTGCGCCGCACCAGCTATGTCCACGACTATGCGGTGTGGAAACAGGGCCTGGTCTTCTCCGCCAGGGCGGTGCTGGTGCTGACCCGGCAGGATACCGGCGAGCGCATCCCCATCCCCGCCGAGGCGCGGCGGATCATGGTGCAGGAGCAGGGCGCGAAGGAGGAAGGGTAGGGGGCCTTACAGCCCCCGTTCCGCCCGCGTTGCCTGGAGATCGTCCTCGATGAAGGCCTGGACGATCTCCTCCAGCGGTTCCTGCTCGGAGAAGCCGAGCAGGCGCCGGGCCCGCTCCGCGGTGAAGGCGGCGGGCCAGGTGCCGACGATCGCCTCGATGGCCGGGTCCGGCGCAGGCCGCACCAGGGCGCGGGCCTCAGGGCCGGCCACGGTCTCCAGCGCCTCCAACAACTTGGCGACCGTCGCGCTCCGCCCCGGCGGGTTGATGCCGCGGTCCAGGCCGAGCGGCGCGGTGTCCATCGTCATGGCGTGCAGGAACCAGTCCACGGCACGGCGCGGGGAGCAGATCCAAAGGGCGAAATCCTGGCCCACGGGCAATTCCGTGGGCAGGCCCAGCAGCGGCTCCCGCAGGATCGCCGAGACGAAGGAGGAGGCGGCCCGGTTCGGCCGCCCGGGGCGGATGATGACGGTGGGCAGGCGGATGTTCACCGCATCCAGCATCCCCCGCCTCGTGGCGTCCTGCAGCAGGAACTCCCCGATCGCCTTCTGTGCGCCGTAGCTGTTGGCCGGCAGTTGCCGGGCATCGTCGGCCAGCACCGCATCCTGCCCGCCGCTGAAGCTGGCCACGGAGGAGGTGAAGACCACCCTCGGCGGTGCCGCGCCGGAGGCGCGCGGACCTTCCGTCAGGGCCCGGCAGGCCTGAAGCACGGCCAGCGTTCCCTGCAGGTTGACCTTCAGGCCCAGGTCGAAATCCGCCTCCGCCTGGGCGCTGACCACGGCGGCGAGATGGACCACCACCCGCGTCCCCGGCGGGATGGCGGCGGCCACCGCCGCCGGGTCGGTGACATCGCCGCCCAGGCAGCGCACCGGGAAGGGGGCCGGCAGGGAAGGCGGCGGGGTGAGGTCGAAGAGGGTCAGCCCCTCGATGGGCTGGCCGCCCAAATGCCCGTCCCTGGCCAGTCGCTGCGCCAGCTTGCGGCCCAGGAACCCGCCGCCGCCTAGGATCGTGATCGTCATGACATCCTCCCGCCCTGTGCGGGACAGGTTGCCCCCTGACAGGGCGGAGGCCAAGCTACATGGCCATGATCCCGAGCCATCGCTTCCAATTCCTGATCAACCGCCATGTCGGCACCCCGGGTGTGGTGGTGCTGCCGGAGGGCGGCTACCGCCGGGCGCGGGAGGAGATCACCGCCTGGCCCGGCTACGCCCCAACGCCGCTGGTTTCCCTGCCGGATGTGGCCCAGGCCGCCCGGGTGGCCGCGGTCCATTACAAGGATGAGGGCGGGCGCTTCGGCCTCGGCAGCTTCAAGGCACTGGGCGGCGCCTATGCGGTGCTGCGCCTGCTCTCGACCGAGCTGGCAAAGCGCGGCTTGGCCAATGCCGCGAGTTCCGCCGAACTTATCGAAGGGAAGTACCGGAAGGCCACCCAGGGCATCACCGTCACCTGCGCCACCGACGGCAACCACGGCCGCAGCGTCGCCTGGGGGGCGCAGCGCTTCGGTTGCCGCTGCGTCATTTTCGTGCATGAGCATGTCAGCCAGGGCCGCCGCGACGCCATCGCGCAATACGGCGCCGAGATCCGCGTGGTGCCCGGCACCTATGACGACGCGGTGCGGGCGGCGCAGAGGACGGCCGCGCAGGAGGGATGGTTCGTCATCTCCGACACCTCCTATCCCGGCTATACCGAGGTGCCGCGGGATGTGATGCAGGGCTACCGGCTGATGGCCGAGGAGGCGGCGGAGGCGCTGGAGCAGCCCCCCACTCATGTCTTCGTCCAGGGCGGCGTCGGGGGCGTGGCGGCCGCGGTTTCGGCGCAGATGCGCGCCCGCTATGGCGCCTCCGCCCCGAGGCTGATCGTGGTGGAGCCCGACCGGGCCGCCTGCCTGCTGGCCAGCGCCGAGGCCGGCCAGCCCACTGCCGTCGCGGGGGATCTGGACACGCTGATGGCCGGCCTCGCCTGCGGCGAGCCGAGCCTGCTGGCCTGGCAGGAGTTGGAGCGGGCCGCCTTCGCCTTCATGGCCGTGCCTGACGCGGCGGCGGTGGATTGCATGCGCCTGCTGGCACGGCGGGAGCCGAAGGTGGTGGCGGGAGAGAGCGCGGTAGCCGGCCTCGCCGGCCTGTTGCTGGCGGCGCGGGAGCCCTTCGCCCGCACGGCGCTGGGGCTGGAGGAGGACAGCCGCGTGCTGCTCTTCGGCACGGAGGGAGCGACCGACCCGGCGCTCTACGCAAAGCTTGTGGAGGGTTCCACTTGAGGCGCTTGCCCGGGTGTTGGAGCTTCCTCTATCTGTTGCAGACTTAACACACGAGGGCTGTAACGCAGGCCAGCTAAATCGCTGTCCGTGCCAACGATACGGGGAGTACTCACGCCATGAAGCGCCGTCTCCTGACCACCTCTGCGCTCGCTGCGGCCCTGACCAGCCGGTTGCCGCGGCCCGCCGCCGCCCAGGGGGGCAGTGGCCCGCTGGAGATCCAGTTCTGGCACGGCCTGCCCAAGCCGCTCGGCACCCAGCTTGAGGAGATCGTCGCCGCCTTCAATGAGAGCCAGCCGCGCTACCGCGTGGTGCCGAACTTCCGCGGCTCCTATTCCGAGGCGATGGTGGCGGCGATCGCCGCCTTCCGTGCCAATGCCGCGCCGCATGTGGTGCAGATGTACGAGGTGGGCACCGGCACCATGATGGCCGCCGGCCGCGCGGTGAAGCCGGTCCATGAGCTGCTGGCGGAATCCGGTGTGCAGATCGACTTCAGCGACTACCTGCCCCCGGTGCGCGGCTACTACCAGGCGGCCGACGGGCGGCAGATGAGCATGCCCTTCAACAGCTCCACCGCCGTGCTGTTCTGGAACAAGGACCACTTCCGCAAGGCCGGCCTCGACCCGGAGAAGCCGCCGACGACCTGGCAGGAGGTCGAGGCGACGGCGCGCAAGCTGAAGGCCGCGGGCATCCCCAACCCGATGAGCACTGCCTGGCCCGCCTGGGTGCAGGTGGAGCAGATGAGCGCGATCCATGACGTGCCCCTCGCAACCCTCGGCAACGGCTTCGGGGGCTTGGGCGCGGAGCTGCGGGTGAACAATCCGCTGATGGTCCGCCATATGGACAACCTGATCGCCTGGCAGCGCGAGGGGCTGTTCAAATATGGCGGCCGCGACAATGCGGGCGATGCGCTGTTCCCGAACGGCGACTGCAGCATGATCACGGCCTCCTCCGGCATCCGCGCCCGCATCACGCGGGAGGCGCGCTTCCAGTGGGGCACCAGCATGCTGCCCTATTACAGCGATGTCCCCGGCGCGCCGCGCAATTCCATCATCGGCGGCGCCAGCTTCTGGGCGCTGAACCGCGGACCGCAAGGCGGGCGGACCCCGGAGGAGTGGAAGGCCGTGGCGGAATTCTACCGCTACATCAGCCAGCCCGAGGTGGATGCGAAGTGGCACATGGAGACCGGCTATGTGCCGGTGCGCCGCAGCAGCTACGCCATCGCCAAGCAAAAAGGCTATTACGAGAAGAACCCGGGCGCCGAGGTGCCGATCGAGCAGCTCCTGCGCGGTGGCGAGACGACGGAGAACACGCGTGGCATCCGCCTCGGCGGCTATGTCGAGATCCGGAACATCATGCAGGAGGAGATGGAGAAGGCCTTCCAGGGCCAGCAGAACGGCAAGCAGGCCCTGGATACCATGGTGCAGCGCGCCAATCAGGTGCTGCGCAATTTCGAGCGGCAGCACCGGGGCCGCTGATCCCTAGGATAGCGGGGCAGGCCGGATTCCATGCGCAAGAAGGTGATCTTCCGGGGTGTTGGCCTGCCCATTCTGCTGCTGGCGCCGCAGCTAGCGGTGACCATCATTTTCTTTCTCTGGCCCGCAGGTGCGGCGATCTGGCAGTCCGTGCTGCAGGAGGATCCCTGGGGGTTGAACTCCCAATTCGTGGGCCTGCGCAATTTTCAGGAGGTGTTGACCGATCCCGACTGGCGGCTTGCCGCCTGGAACACCCTGATCTTTTCCGTCGCCGTCGCCGGCAGCGCCATGTCGGTGGCGCTGCTCCTGGCTGTGCAGGCGGACAAGTCCATCCGCGGTGCCAATATATACAAGACCCTGCTGATCTGGCCCTATGCCGTGGCCCCGGCGGTCGCGGCGGTGCTGTGGCTCTTCCTGTTCCACCCCTCCATCGGGATTATCGGCCGGGCGCTGAACGCCGCCGGCATCCTCTGGGACTACAAGCTGAACGGCACCCAGGCGATGCTGCTGGTCATCATCGCCGCGGCCTGGAAGCAGGTGAGCTATAATTTCATCTTCTTCCTGGCCGGCTTGCAGAGCATCCCGAAAAGCGTGCTGGAGGCGGCGGCGATCGATGGCGCCCGGCCGATGCGGCGCTTCTGGACGGTGGTGTTCCCGCTGCTCTCGCCCACCACCTTCTTCCTGCTGGTGGTGAACCTGGTCTACGCCTTCTTCGACACCTTCGGCATCATCCACGCCCTGACCGGCGGCGGCCCCGGCAAGGCGACCGAGACCCTGATCTACAAGGTGTATGTGGAGGGGGTGCAGAACACCAATCTCGGTTCCTCCGCCGCGCAATCGGTGATCCTGATGATCTTCGTCATCGCGGTCACCGCAGTGCAATTCCGCTTCATCGAGCGTAAGGTCCACTACTGATGTCCGCCGCACTGGAAGGGGCGACGCCCGCCGCCCGGCTGCAGGACGATGCCCGGCTCGCCGCGGCGAGCCGGCGCCGGCAGCGGCGGGAGAAGTGGCTGACCCATCTCTGGCTGCTGCTCGGCGTGCTGGTCTTCGCCTTCCCGATCTGGATCACCCTGGTCGGCTCCACCCATGACACCGCCACCATCGGCCGCGGCGACGTGCCGCTGCTGCCGGGCAGCCATGGGCTGGAGAACTACACCGCCGCCATCGAGACGGGCGGCAGCGGCCGCTATCGCTCCAGCCCCGCCGCGCTGATGCTGTGGAACAGCGCGCTGATGGCGATGTGCATCGCCGTTGGGAAGATCGCGATCTCCCTGCTCTCGGCCTATGCGGTGGTGTTCTTCAGCTTCCCCGGCCGGATGCTGGCCTTCTGGACCATCTTCATCACCCTGATGCTGCCGGTGGAGGTCAGGATCATCCCGACCTACCAGGTCATCGTGGCACTCGACCTGTTCAATTCCATGGCCGGGCTGACCATCCCGCTGATCGCCAGCGCCACGGCGACGCTGCTGTTCCGGCAATTCTTCCTGACCGTCCCGGACGAATATGTGGAGGCGGCGAAGATAGACGGCGCCGGGCCGCTGCGCTTCTTCCGCGACATTCTGCTGCCGCTCTCCGTCACCAATATTGCGGCGCTCTTCGTCATTCTGTTCATCTATGGCTGGAACCAGTATCTCTGGCCGCTGCTGATCGTGAACGACCGCTCACTGGAGACCATCGTGGTCGGCCTGGCCAAGATGATCGGCTCCGGCGACACGCAGAACGAGTGGAACGTCATCATGGCGACGGCCGTGCTGGCCCTGCTGCCGCCGGTCCTGGTGGTGCTGGTGATGCAGCGCTGGTTCGTGAAGGGCCTGACGGAGACGGAGAAGTAAGACCTCGATGGCCACCCTCGAACTCTCCGGCATCCGCAAGTCCTTCGGTGCCACCAAGGTCCTGCACGGCATCGACCTCACCGTGCCCGATGGGGAGATGATCGTCATCGTCGGCGCCTCGGGCTGCGGCAAATCCACCCTGCTGCGCATCGTCGCCGGGCTGGAGGCGCCGACCGAAGGCACGGTCCGCATCGGCGGCCGGGAGGTGACGGCGCTGGAGCCGGCCGACCGCGACATCGCCATGGTCTTCCAGAACTACGCGCTCTACCCGCATATGACGGTGGCGCAGAACATGGCCTATGGGCTGAAGATCCGCGGCCTGCCGAAAGCCGAG
Source organism: uncultured Acetobacteraceae bacterium (assembly GCA_937930165.1). Lineage (GTDB taxonomy): Bacteria > Pseudomonadota > Alphaproteobacteria > Acetobacterales > Acetobacteraceae > CALGVL01. The sequence goes on along the minus strand of CALGVL010000292.1, from coordinate 586 downwards.
ATCGCGCGGCGGGTGGGGGAGACGGCGGAACTCCTCGGTATCTCCGCCCTGCTGGATCGCCGGCCGCGGCAACTTTCGGGCGGGCAGCGGCAGCGTGTCGCCATGGGCCGGGCCATCGTGCGGGAGCCGAAGCTGTTCCTCTTCGACGAGCCTCTGTCCAACCTGGACGCCAAGCTGCGCGTCCAGATGCGGGCGGAGATCCGGCGGCTGCAGCGGCGACTCGGCGTCACCAGCCTCTTCGTGACCCATGACCAGACCGAGGCCATGACCCTCGGCGACCGGCTGGTGGTGATGCATGCCGGCCATGCCGTGCAGGTGGCGACGCCGATGGAGGTCTGGGCCCGGCCGGCGGACACTTACGTTGCCGGCTTCATCGGCAGCCCGGCGATGAATTTCCTGGAAGGCACCCTGACCGAGGGCGGCCGCGCCGTGGCGCTGCGTGCGGGCCCGGTCCTGCATTTCGTCGATGGGCCGCGCCCCGGCCCGGAGGGGCGGCGCCTCACCATCGGCATCCGGCCGGAGCATCTGGTCCGGGATGCCGAGACGGGGCTCGAATTGTCGCTCGATCTGGTGGAGCCGCTCGGCT
>CALGVL010000291.1 GCA_937930165.1 uncultured Acetobacteraceae bacterium | reverse complement strand
GTGCGGGACCGAGCTGCACCTCCAGCCGCTCCGGCACGAAGGCGTCCACCCGGAATTCCGTCTTGCCGATGGGCGGTGCATCGGGGTCGGCCAGCACCTCCAGCGTCCAGACCCCGGCCGGGGCGCCGGGGGAGAGCTGGATCGGCCAGAGGATGGCGCTGCCCGCCTGCCGTGCCGGGACCTGCTCGGCGAAGATGCTGCCGTTCGGGCGGCGGACCCGGAAGCGCGCCGGGATGTCCACCGGGGCGCCGCCCGCATCCCGCAGCAGGGCGGCGGCCTGCACTGTCTCGCCCGGCCGGTAGATGCCGCGGTCCAGCCAGATGAAGGCGTCCAGCGGCCCCGGATGCGCCGCGCCGCTGGCACCGCGGTCGGAGAGGTCAAAGGAGGCCGCCTCCAGATCCAGCGCCACCAGGTCATCCCCGAGCGAGGCATGCACCGCCTTGGGTGCCATCGGCCCCTGGCCGCGCAGCAGCGGCGCGGCAAAGCGAGCCAGCCCATCCGGCCCGGTCTCCGCCTCGGCCAGGATGTCGTTGCTGGTGGCGAGCAGCCGGATCCGCACCCCCGCCTGCGGCCGCCCCGCCTGGAGACTGCGCGCCTGCACCGCCAGCCCCTGGCTGCTGCGCCAGGCGGTCAGGCCGAGATCGGTGACGATGACCGGCAGCGCCGCCGTCCGGCCGCGCGCCCCATCCGCAGGCTTCACCACCAGCGCATAGAGGCCCGGCCCGGCGCTGCGGATGGCATCCGGCAGCGGCAGGGCGTGGCGCTGGATACGGTTGGCCTCGAAGCCGGGCAATTCGACCCGGCCTTCCCAGACGGTGCGTCCCCAGGTCTCGGGCAGTTCCTCGGCGGTCCAGCCCTCCATCGTCTCGCCCTGTGTCCAGGCATTGCGGCCGAAGGGGATCAGGTTGCGCTCCGTTACCCGCACCAGCCGCAGATTCAGCGCGGAGAGGTTGACGGTGGCGAGGCCCACCCGCGGCGCCTGCCCGCGCGGCAACAGGAAGCGGCTGCTGTCGAAGATGATGCGCGGCGCGCGGTCGGGCATGGCCACGCGGATGGTCGTGTCCTTGTTCAGCCGCAGCCCGTCCTCCCCCGGCAGGCCAGCGCGCAGCAGGAGGCGGGTGATCCGGCCATGCGGCAGGCCGACGACGCAGAGCGCATCCCCCTCCCGCACCACCGCCATGCCGGGGATGGCGGGATCGGCACGGATCCAGTCTCCCGGCTGCCAATCGGTGCGGCGGGCCGGGGGCACGGTGAAGCTGAGGCAGGCGCGGGCGGGCTCGGCCTCGGGTTCGGTATTGATGCGGGCGACCAGCAGCCCGGCATTGCGGCGAGCCTCGGCCAGCATCTGGCGGTAGCGTGGGTCTCCCGGCGCCCGCTCCAGCACCGCCTGCAAGGCCTGGATCTGCTGCACCGGGCGGTCCAGCCGCCCAAGCGCCTCCGCCATCAGCAGCAGGGAGGGGATCTCGGCCGTTCCGACGGGCACCTCCTGGAAATTCATCCAGGCGGCCTGCAAGGCCCGATTGGCATCGGCGGGATCCTTCCGCAATTGGGCGCGGGCCAGGGCGAGCCAGTGCTCAGGCTGCGGCTCGCCGCCCG
>CALGVL010000290.1 GCA_937930165.1 uncultured Acetobacteraceae bacterium | reverse complement strand
CCTTGCCAGCCTGAAGACCCGCGCGGTGCGGCAGGGCGACTACTACATCGTCAACGGCCAGAAGACCTGGACGACCCTGGCGCAGCATGCCGACTGGATCTTCCTGCTGGTCCGCACCGACCCGAATGCGAAGAAGCAGGAGGGCATCTCCTTCCTGCTGTGCGATATGAAGTCGCCGGGGATCACCGTCCGCCCGATCATCACCATCGAGGGCGGGCATGAGGTGAACGAGGTTTTCTTCGACGATGTGAAGGTGCCGGTCGAGAACCTGGTTGGCCAGGAGAACCGCGGCTGGGACTGCGCCAAATTCCTGCTGGGCAATGAGCGCTTCGGCCAGGCCCGCGTCGGCGCCAGCCGGGAGCGCATCCGGCGGCTGAAGATCCTCGCCTCCACCGAAGCCTTCGACGGCGGCAAGCCGCTGATGCAGGATCCGGAATTCGCCCGCAAGGTAACGGAGATCGAGGTCGAGCTGAAGGCGCTGGAAATGACGGTGATGCGCGTCATCGCCAATGAGACCAAGCGCAAGGACAAGAAGCCGGATCCCGCGACCTCGGTGCTGAAGATCAAGGGCACCGAGATCCAGCAGATGTGCAGCGAGCTGCTGATGAAGGCGGCCGGCCCCTATGCCTGGGTGGATGGCGATCCGGATGCGGAGGGCTCGAACGAGGTGGATGTGGCGCCGGACTGGGCCTTCGGCCTCGCTGGCGTCTACTTCAACTGGCGCAAGCAGAGCATCTATGGCGGATCGAACGAGATCCAGCGCAACATCATGGCGAAGGCCTTCCTGGGACTCTGACGCATCATGGATTTCGATCTGACGGAGGAGCAGCGGCTCCTGCAGGAGAGCGTGGCCAGGCTGCTCGGCGACAAGTACAGCTTCGAGCAGCGCAAGGCCTATATGAAGTCGCCCGAGGGCTGGAGCCGTGAGGTCTGGGCGCAGTATGCCGAGCTCGGCCTGCTCGGCCTGCCCTTCTCGGAGGAGGAGGGCGGCTTCGGCGGCAGTGCGGTGGAGACCATGCTGGTCGCCGAGCAGATGGGCCGCGCCATCACGCTGGAGCCCTGGCTCACCACCGTGATCATCGGCGGCGGCTTCCTGCGCCATGGCGCGTCCGCCGCGCTGCGGGGCGAACTGGTGCCGAAGGTGGCCGCGGGGGAAATGCTGCTCGCCTTCGCGCATACCGAGCGGCAGTCGCGCTACGACCTGTTCGATGTGGCGAGCACGGCGAAGCGGGACGGTAGCGGCTGGGTGCTGAATGGCCGCAAGGGCATGGTCTGGCACGGCGACAGCGCCAACAAGCTGATCGTCACAGCGCGGACCGCCGGCGGCCAGAGGGACCGGAAGGGCATCGGCGTCTTCCTGGTGGATGCCGATGCCCCGGGGGTGACGCGGCGCGGCTTCCGCACCGTGGACGGCCAGCGCGCGGCGGAGGTCGATCTCTCCGGCGTGCGGGTCGGCGCGGATGCGGTGCTGGGCAATGCAGAGGATGGGCTGCCGCTGGTGGACCGGGTGGTGGATGAGGGCATCGCCGCGCTCGCCGCAGAGGCGGTGGGGGCCATGGAGATCGCCCACACCATGACCGTGGACTACATGAAGACGCGCCAGCAATTCGGCCGCCCCATCGGCAGCTTCCAGGCCCTGCAGCACCGCGCCGCGGACATGCTGGTGCAGTTGGAGCAGGCGCGGAGCATGGCCTATTTCGGCGCCATGTCGGTGGAGGAGCCGGACCCGGTGGAGCGCCGCAAGGCCATGGCATCGGTCAAAGTGCAGATCGGCCGTTCCGCCCGCTTCGTCGGGCAGCAATCCATCCAGCTTCATGGAGGCATCGCCATGACGATGGAATATGCCGTCGGCCACTACTTCAAACGGTTGACGGTGAATGACAGTCTCTTCGGCGATGCCGACTACCACATCCGCGTGCTGGCGGAGATGGGCGGGCTGGTGCAGGCCGCCGCCTGACCGGATGGCCCCGCCTGGCATGGCGGGGCCCTCTCGCCGGTGTTGACCGGGCACGGCCCGGCATGTTCCGCTCCGCGCCGTAACCCGAAGGAGGAGGGGAACATGATCCAACTTGGCCAGACAGCGCCGGATTTCGAGGCGGATACGACGCAGGGGCGTATCCGCTTCCATGAATGGCTCGGCAATTCCTGGGGCGTGCTGTTCAGCCATCCCAAGGACTACACCCCGGTCTGCACTACGGAACTGGGTGAGACGGCGCGCCTGAAACCGGAATTCGACAAGCGGGGGGTGAAGGTCATTGGCCTCTCGGTCGATCCGGTGGCCTCCCACAAGGGCTGGGAGGCGGACATCGCCGAGACCCAGGGCCATGCGGTCAACTTCCCGATGATCGCCGATCCGGACCAGAAGGTCTCCAACCTCTACGGGATGATCCATCCGGAGGCCGATCCGACCATTACGGTCCGCACCGTCTATATCATCGACCCGCAGAAGAAGGTGCGGCTGGCGCTGATGTATCCGCCCTCCACCGGGCGGAATTTCCAGGAGATCCTGCGGGTCATCGACGCCCTGCAACTGACCGACCGGGCCAAGGTTGCTACCCCGGTCAACTGGAAGCCGGGCGATCGCGTCATCATTCCGCCCTCAATCCCGGATGAGCAGGCCAAGGGCTTGTTCCCCCAGGGCTGGGAGGCCAAGAAGCCCTACCTCCGCTACGTCGAAGTCAAGGAGTAGCCGGGATCCCTGGCCCGCCGGCCGGGGCAGGCCTGGCCGGCGGCGCTTTTCGTTTGCGCGGCGTGCCGGCTTGCGATTCCATGGGCTGTTCTACATATCAGCCTCGCGTGAGGAACATGACCGGGGGCGACATGACGGGTTTGATGATCGGCCGCCGCCAGCTGATGGCGGGTGTCGGCACTTTGGCTTTGGCGGCTCCCTGGATCGCCCGCGCTCAAAGCAATGTGATCCGTATCGGCGAGATCAATAGCTACACCGCCCAGCCGGCCTTCCTGTTGCCCTACCGCAATGCCTGGATCCTGGCACAGGAACAGGTGAACGCCGCTGGCGGCATTGATGGTCGCAAGATCGAGACAATCTTTCGCGACGATGGCGGCCGACCGGAGGATGCCGTGCGCATCGCCGGTGAGCTGCTGAATGCCGAGAAGGTGGCGCTGCTGGCTGGCGGCTTCCTTTCCAATGTCGGCCTGGCTCTGGCGGATTTCGCCAGGCAGAACAAGCGCCTCTATGTCGCCAGCGAGCCGCTGACCGATACGCTCGTCTGGTCGCACGGCAACCGCTACACCTTCCGGCTGCGCGCCAGCACCTACATGCAGTCTGCCATGCTGGTGGAGGAGGCGGCGAAGCTGCCGGCGAGGCGCTGGGCGACCGTCGCGCCGAATTACGAATACGGCCAGTCCGCCGTACGCTCCTTCAAGGAACTGCTGAAGAAGGCCCGGCCGGATGTGGAATTCGTGGCGGAGCAGTTCCCCGCCCTCGGCCGCATCGACGCCGGCGCCACAGTGCAGGCGCTTGCGGCGGCGAATCCGGAGGCGATCTTCAACGTCACCTTCGCCGCCGACCTGACCAATTTCGTCCGCCAGGGCAGCACCCGCGGGCTGTTCGAGCGCCGCAAGGTCGTCAGCCTGCTGACAGGGGAGCCGGAATATCTCGAACCCCTGGGCGACGAGGCGCCGGAGGGCTGGATTGTCACCGGCTATCCCTGGGATCAGATCAATACGCCCGAGCACACCGCCTTCCGTGAGGCCTACCGCCAGCGCTGGAACGCGCATCCCTATCTCGGCAGCGTGGTGGGCTACAGCACGGTCCAGGCCATCGCCGCGATGCTGAAGAAGGCGGGGAAGGTCGAGACCGAGGCGATGGTCGATGCCATGAGCGGCCTGCAATTCCAGAGCCCCTTCGGCCAAGTGGAGTTCCGCGCCATCGACCACCAGTCCACCATGGGCGCCTATGTCGGCCGGACCGTGCTGAAGGACGGGAAGGGGACGATGGCCGACTGGCGCTATGCCGATGGCCGCAACTACATGCCGCCGGACGATGTGGTGCGACAGCTTCGCCCACAGGCCTGACCGCGAGCACCCTTGGAGAACCTGATCCTCCAGGCCCTGAGCGGCCTGGCCAGTGCGTCCTCCCTGTTCCTGGTGGCTTCGGGCCTCACGGTGATCTTCGGCGTCAGCCGCATCGTGAATTTTGCCCACGGCTCCTTCTACATGCTGGGCGCCTATCTGGCCTGGACCTTCGTCACGAACCTGCCGCGCGGGCATCTGGGGTTCTGGGGCGGGGTGCTGGGCGCGGCGCTGGCGGTCGGGGTGATTGGGATGGCGGTGGAGATGCTGCTGCTGCGCCGCATCTACCGCGCGCCGGAACTCTTCCAATTGCTGGCGACCTTCGGCGTGGTGCTGATCGTCCAGGATCTGGCGCTGCTGATCTGGGGGCCGCAGGACCTGCTCGGGCCGCGGGCGCCGGGGCTGCGGGGCAGCACGGAGGTCCTCGGCCTGCGCTTCCCGCTCTATGAGCTGTTCCTGATCGGCGTCGGGCCGGTGGTGCTCGGCCTGCTCTGGCTGCTCTTCTACCGCACCCGCTGGGGCACGCTGGTGCGGGCGGCGACCCAGGACCGGGAGATGGTGGGCGCGCTCGGCGTCAACCAGCGCATGCTGTTCACCAGCGTGTTCTTCCTGGGCAGCCTGCTCGCCGGGCTCGGCGGTGCGCTGCAACTGCCGCGGGAGAGCGTGAACCTGCACATGGACCTCTCCATCATCGCGGAAGCCTTCGTGGTGGTGGTGGTCGGTGGGCTCGGCAGCCTCTCCGGCGCGGCGCTGGCCGCGCTGCTGATCGGGGAGTTGCACGCCTTTGGCATCCTGATCTTCCCCAAGATCACCCTGGTCCTGGTCTTCCTGGTCATGGCCGTGGTGCTGGTGATCCGCCCGCACGGGCTGCTCGGCCGGCCGCAGGAGGCCGCACGCGGCACCGGCATGGCGGAGCCGGTGATCCGCGCGGCGCCGCCGGCGCTGAAATGGCTGGGGCTGGCGGCGCTGATCGCGGCCATCCTCCTGCCGCCCTTCGCCGGCGACTATGCGCTGACCGTGCTGACCGACATGGCGGTATTCATCCTCTTTGCCGCCAGCCTGCATTTCATCATGGGGCCGGGTGGCATGGCGAGTTTCGGTCATGCCGCCTATTTCGGCCTCGGCGCCTATGGTGCGGCGCTGGCGGTGAAATGGCTGGCGGCGCCGATGGGGCTGGGCCTGGCGCTGGCGCCGCTCGCCGCGGGGCTGGGCGGGCTGGTCTTCGGCTGGTTCTGCGTGCGGCTTTCCGGCGTCTATTCCGCCATGCTGACCCTGGCCTTCGCGCAGATCACCTGGTCCATTGCCTTCCAATGGGTAGAGCTGACGGGCGGCGACAACGGCATCCTTGGCGTCTGGCCGGCACCCTGGGCGGCGGGGAAGCTGACCTACTACTACCTGACGCTGGCGCTTTGCCTCGGCGCCACGCTGATCCTGCGCCGGATCATCCATGCACCCTTCGGCTATGCACTGCGGGCGCAGCGCGACAGCCCGCTGCGGGCGGAGGCGATCGGCATGGACGGCTTCCGCATCCGCTGGGCGGGCTTCGCCCTGGCGGCCTGCATGGCGGGCATTGCCGGCGGGCTCTTCGCCTATGCCAAGGGCAGCGTCTTCCCGACCTATCTGGACATTCCGCGCAGCGTGGATGCCCTGCTGATGGTGCTGCTGGGCGGGGTGCAGACCCTCTCCGGCCCCATCGCCGGCGCCATCGCCTTCACCGGGCTGCAGGAGCAATTGTCCCGCATGACCGATCTTTGGCGGCTGGTGCTCGGCATCGTCATCGTCCTGCTGGTGCTGTTCTTCCCGCAAGGCTTGGCGGGCGCGGCGCGATCGGCCTGGGAGGCACGGGATGCCCGCCCCAACGCTTGAGGTCGAGAACCTGCAGAAATCCTTCGGCGGGGTGCGGGCGGTGCAGGGCGTCTCCTTCGCTCTGGCGCCGGGCGAGATGCTGGCGCTGATCGGCCCCAACGGCGCCGGCAAGAGCACCTGCTTCAACATGCTGAACGGCCAGTTGCGGCCGGATGCAGGCCGGGTGCGGCTGCAGGGGCGCGACATCACCGGGCTGAAGCCCCGCCGGGTCTGGCGACTCGGCGTCGGCCGGACCTTTCAGATCACCGCCACCTTCGGCTCCATGACGGTGCTGGAGAATGTGCAGATGGCGCTGCTCTCGCATCATCGCCGGCTCGGCGGGCTGTGGCGGCCGGTGGCGCGGCTGGACGCGGCGGAGGCGATGGCGCTGCTGGACCGGCTCGGCATGGCGGACCAGGCGGGGCGGCCCTGCGGCATCCTTGCCTATGGCGACCTGAAGCGGGTGGAACTGGCCGTTGCCCTGGCCAATGACCCAAAGCTGCTGCTGATGGACGAACCGACCGCCGGCATGGCACCGCAGGAGCGGGTGGCGCTGATGGCCCTGGCCGCCGGCATCGCTCGGGAGCGCGGCATCGCCGTGCTTTTCACCGAGCATGACATGGACGTGGTCTTCGCCCATGCCGACCGCATCCTGGTTCTGGACCGCGGCCGGCTGATCGCCTCCGGGCCGCCGGCCGAGGTCCGGGCGGATCCGCGGGTGCGGGAGGTCTATCTCGGCTCCGGCTTGGCACACGGGATAGGGTGATGCTCTCGGTCACCGGGCTGCACGCGCATTACGGCCGCGCCCATATCCTCTCCGACGTGGCGCTGGAGGTCGGGACGGGGGAGGTCGTGGTCCTGCTCGGCCGCAACGGTGCGGGCAAGAGCACCACCATGAAGGCCATCATGGGCCTGGTCCGGCCCAGCGCCGGCCGCGTCGCCTTCCTCGGCCATGAGATCGCCGGGCGGGAGCCATTCGAGATCGCCCGCCTCGGTCTCGGCTATGTGCCGGAGGAGCGACGGATCTTCGCCGATCTCTCAGTTCTGGAGAATCTGGAGGTCGGCCGCAGGCCCGCCCGCGACGGCATGCGCCCCTGGACGCCCGAGCGGCTCTTCGCCCTCTTTCCCAGCCTCGGCGCGATGCGCAACCGGCCGGGCGGCCGCATGAGCGGCGGCGAGCAGCAGATGCTGACCATCGCCCGCACGCTGATGGGCAACCCCCGCCTCATCCTGCTGGACGAGCCGAGCGAGGGCTTGGCGCCCGTGGTCGTGGAGCGCATGGCGGAGGCGATCCGCAGCCTGAAGGCGGAGGGGCTCTCGATCCTGCTTTCCGAGCAGAACCTGCATTTCGCCCAGGCGGTCAGCGACCGGGCCATCATCATCGAGAAGGGGCGCATCCGCTGGCAGGGCAGCATGTCGGCGCTGCTGGCCGCGGAGGAGGTGCGGGAGCAGTACCTTTCCGTCTGACAGCTTCGCTGTCAGGGCAGGGGCGCCGCCGCTTCCCGCCAAGCCTCGCCGGAAATGGCGGTATTCTGCGGTCTCCCTTGCATCCGGTCCGGGGGGCCGCCATACCTAGACGCAACGACGCCCTCCGCAACTGGGCGCCATGGAAAACCAAGGCAGGGAGAGCGTACCGGGTGACAGACACGATCCTGGAAACGGAGGGGCTGACAAAGGAATTCCGGGGCTTCGTCGCGGTCAGCGGCGTGTCCCTGCGGGTCCGGCGGGGCAGCATCCATGGGCTGATCGGCCCGAACGGCGCCGGCAAGACCACCTGCTTCAATCTGCTTACGAAATTCCTGCCGCCCACGCGCGGCCGCATTCAGTATGACGGACGGGACATCACCGGCCTGAAGCCGGCCGAGGTTGCCCGGCTCGGCCTGGTGAGGAGCTTCCAGATCTCCGCCGTCTTCCCGCACCTTACTGTACTGGAGAATGTGCGGGTGGCGCTGCAGCGGCAGCGGGGCTGGAATTACGATTTCTGGCGCTCCGATTCGCGGCTGCGACAGTTCGACGATCGCGCCATGGAACTGCTGGAGGATGTGGGCCTGACCTCCTACGCCATGATGACGGCGGGGGAGCTTCCCTATGGCCGCAAGCGGGCGCTGGAGATCGCCACCACCCTGGCGCTCGACCCGGTGATGATGCTGCTGGACGAGCCCACCGCTGGCATGGCGCATGAGGATGTGGATCGCATCGTCGCCTTGGTGCGGCGTGTCTCGGCGGGGCGCACGGTGCTGCTGGTGGAGCACAACCTGAAGGTTGTGGCCGGCCTCTGCGATACAATCACCGTGCTGGCACGCGGCAGCGTCCTTGCAGAGGGGGACTATGCCACCGTCTCCCGCAATCCGGAAGTGGTCGCCGCCTATCTCGGCACCGAGGCGGACAGCGTAAGCATGGGAGCTGCGGCACATGGCTGAGGTGATGGAGGCGACCCGGCCCGCCATGGCCAGCACGTCCCTGCTGGAGGTGCGGAAGCTGGAGGCCTGGTACGGGGAGAGCCATGTGCTGCACGGCGTCGATCTCGACGTCCGGCAGGGCGAGGTGGTGACCCTGCTTGGCCGCAACGGCGCGGGCAAGACCACGACGCTGCGGGCGATCATGGGCTTGGTCGGGCGCCGTGCCGGCAGCGTGCGCTTCCAGGGCCAGGAACTGATCAACGCGCGCTCCGATCGAATTGCCCGCGCCGGCATCGCTCTGTGCCCGGAGGAGCGCGGCATCTTCGCCAGCCTGAACGTCACCGAGAACCTGATGCTGCCGCCGGTGGTGCAGCCGGGCGGGCTGGATCTCGACACCATCTATTCCCTGTTCCCGAACCTGAGGGAGCGTGCCAGCAGCCAGGGCACCAAGCTTTCGGGCGGGGAGCAGCAGATGCTGGCGATTGCCCGCATCCTGCGCACCGGGGCGAAGCTGCTGCTGCTGGACGAGCCGACCGAGGGGCTTGCCCCGGTCATCGTGCAGCAGATCGGCCGCACGATCCGGGAGATCAAGGCGCGCGGCTTCACCGTGCTGCTGGTGGAGCAGAATTTCCGCTTTGCCCAGACCGTTGCGGATCGGCATTATGTGATGGAGCATGGGAGGGTGGTGGATATGGTCCCGAATGACCAGCTCGCCGCCTCCATGGGTCGCCTGCACGAATATCTCGGCGTCTAAGGACGCCGCGGCACCAGCAAACTGGGCCGCCGAATTGGGGAGAGGACAAGAATGGCCATTGATCGCCGCACATTCCTGACCGGCGCCGCCGCCGTGCCGGCGCTGGGGATGTCGCCCTGGCGCCCGGCCCGGGCACAGGGCGCGAACAGCGTCAAGATCGGCGTGCTGAACGACATGTCCGGGCTGTACCGCGACATCGGCGGCCCAGGCAGCGTCGCCTGCGTGCGGCAGGCGATCCAGGATCTCGGCAGCAAGGGCTTCAATGTCGAGGTGATCTTCGGCGATCACCAGAACAAGCCGGATGTCGGCGCCAATCTCGCGCGGCAGTGGTTCGACCAGGACGGCGTCGACGTCATCATTGACGTGCCCACCAGCTCCGTCGCGCTGGCGGTCAGCAATGTGGCGCGCGAGAAGGACAAGATCTTCCTTGCCTCCGGCCCCGCGACCAGCGACCTGACCGGCTCCGCCTGCACGCCCAATACCATCCATTGGACCTACGACACCTGGATGCTGGCGAATTCCACCGGCGGCGCCATGGTGAAGGCAGGCGGCGATACCTGGTTCTTCGTCACCGCGGACTACGCCTTCGGTCATGCGCTGGAGCGTGATACCACCGAATTCGTGAAGCGGGCGGGCGGCCGGGTTCTCGGTTCGGTGCGCACGCCCTTCCCGGGCACCAGCGACTTCTCCGCCTTCCTGCTGCAGGCGCAGGCCAGCCGGGCCAAGGTGATCGGCCTGGCCAATGCGGGCGGCGACACCATCAACTCCATCAAGCAGGCGGCGGAATTCGGCCTCACCCGGCGCGGCATCAAGCTGGCCGGGCTGCTGATGTTCATCTCCGACGTGCATTCCCTCGGCCTGCAGACCGCGCAGGGCCTGGTCTGCACCGAGAGCTTCTACTGGGACCTGAACGACCGCACCCGCGCCTTCACCCAGCGCGTCCTGCCGAAGATGCCTTCAGAGCTGCGCCCCGGCATGGTCCAGGCCGGCTGCTATTCGGCTGCCCTGCACTACCTGAAGGTGGTGGCGGATATGGGCGTGCAGCAGGCGAAGAAAAGCGGCGCCGCGACGGTCGCCCGCATGAAGGCCATGCCGACGGAGGATGACGCCTTCGGCGCAGGCAGCATCCGCGAGGATGGGCGCAAGCTGCACCCGGTGTATCTCTTCGAGGTCAAGAAGCCCGAAGAGAGCAAGGGAGCCTGGGACTACTACAAGCTGCTCGTCACCACGCCGCCGGATCAGGCATTCCGTCCGCTGAAGGAAGGGGGGTGCTCGCTGGTGCGCAGCTAGTCTGAAATACTCCAAGAAAAAGAAGGGTCGGGCGGCACTGCCGCACCGGCCCCAGGAGTACGCAGGGGAGCAACAAGGAGACGTTCAGGATGGAACTGAGAAGGCGTACATTGCTTTCCACGGCGGTCTCGGCCGCTGCCGCGGCTTCGCTGCCACGGCTATCCCGGGCGCAGTCGGCCAATACGATCCGCATCGGCGTGCTCAACGACCAGTCGGGCACCTACAAGGACAATACCGGGCCCAGCTCCGTCGCCTGCGCGCAGCAGGCGATCGCCGAATTCGGCAACAAGGGCTTCAATGTCGAGCTGATCTTCGCTGACCACCAGAACAAGCCGGATGTCGGCGTGAACATCGCCCGGCAGTGGTACGACCAGGGAGTCGATATGATCCTGGACGTGCCCACCTCCTCGGTCGGGCTCGCCGTGAACAATGTGGCCCGTGAGAAGAACAAGGTCTGCATCAATGTGGGCTCGGCCACCTCGGATCTGACCGGGGCGCAATGCGCGCCGACCATGATCCACTGGGCCTACGACACCTACATGCTGGCGAAGTCCACCGGCGGCGCCATGGTGAAGGCCGGCGGCGACAGCTGGTTCTTCATTACCGCCGATTACGCCTTCGGCCATGCGCTGGAGCGGGATACCGGTAATTTCGTGAAGGCGGCAGGCGGCCGTGTCCTGGGTGCGGTCCGCACGCCTTTCCCGGGCACGACCGATTTCTCCTCCTTCCTGGTGCAGGCGCAGGCGGCGCGGCCGAAGGTCATCGGCCTGGCCAATGCCGGCTCGGACACCATCAATTGCGTGAAGCAGGCGGCGGAATTCGGCATCACGAGGCGCGGCACCAAGATCGCGGCGCTGCTGATGTTCATCACCGATGTGCATTCGATCGGGCTGGAGACCGGGCAGGGGCTGGTCTGCACCGAGAGCTTCTATTGGGACCTGAACGACAGGACCCGCGCCTTCACCCGGCGCGTCCTGCCGAAGATGCCCAACCTCTATCCGAACATGATCCATGCCGGCTGCTATTCGGCGACGCTGCACTACCTGAAGGCGATTGCCGACATGGGTGTGGCTGCCTCCAAGGCTTCGGGCACGGAGGTCGTGAACCGCATGAAGGCCATGCCGACGGAAGATGACGCCTTCGGTTCAGGCAGTATCCGGCCCGACGGGCGCAAGCTCTGCCCCGCTTATCTCTTCGAGGTGAAGCGCCCGGACGAGAGCCGGGGCCCATGGGACTACTACAAGCTGCTGCAGACTACGCCGCCAGGGGAGGCCTTCCGTCCCCTGAACGAAGGGGGGTGCTCGCTGGTCCGCAGTTGACCGCGTAGGCCGGGCGGGAGCATTGCTCCTGCCCGGGGTGGGCGACCGGGAAGGAAAAATGCATGGAGATCACCCGCCGCAGCCTGATGACCGCCAGCGCCGGCGCCACGCCGCTGCCGGTGGTCCCGCGGCAGTCTCATGCACAGGTCGCCAACACTATCCGCACCGGCGTGCCGAACGACCAGTCCGGCCCGTATCGGGACATCAGCGGCCCCTATGGCACCGCCTGCACGCAGCGGGCGGTGCAGGAATTCGGCTGTTGTGCGTTCGATGCCGGGGCGATCTCCACCGACCGTCAGAACACGCCGGATGTCGGCGCCAATCTCGCACGGCAGTGGTATGACCGGGATGGTGCGGACACGATCCTCAACCTGCCGACCTCCTCGGTCGTGCTGGTGGTCAGCCAAGTCACGCAGGAGAAGAACACGGCCTGTATCGATCGCGGCGCCGCGACCTCCGACCGGACGGGGCCTCAATCCACGCCGAATGCGATCTTCTGGATGCGCGGCACCTCCATGCTGGCGAGGTCCATCGGCGCCATGAGGAAGGCCAACGGCGACAACCGGTTTTTCATCACCGCGGACGACGTCTTCGGCCGGGGTCGGATCCGCGAGAACGGACGCAAGCTCTGCCCCGCCCATCTCTTCGAGGTGAAGCGCCCGGAGGAGAGCAAGGCGCCGTCGGACTACGACAAGCTGCTACCGACGATGCCGGTGGGCGAGGCCTTCCGCCCGACGGGCGAGGGCCATTGCCCGCTGGTGCAAAGCTGAAACAGGGGAGAAATGCCAATGCCGCTCAGCCGCCGCCAACTGCTTGCTGCCGGGACGACTGCCGCCGCCCTCGGCGGCTTCTCGCCCCTCCGGGCGCAGGCGAACACCATTCGTATCGGCGTGCTGACGGACATGTCCGGGCCCTACCGTGACTCGACCGGCCCAGGCAGCGTGGTTTGCACGCAGCAGGCGGTGCAGGAATTCGGCAATAAGGGCTTCCAGGTGGAGGTGCTGCAGGCCGACCACCAGAACAAGCCGGATGTCGGCGCCAATCTCGCGCGGCAGTGGTACGACCAGGGCGTGGATGCGATCATCGATGTCCCCACCTCCTCGGTCGCGCTCGCGATCACGCAGATCGCCAAGGAGAAGAACAAGGTCTTCCTCAATTCCGGTGCCGCGGTGACGGAGCTGACGGGGGCCCACTGCAACCCGAATTTCGTGCACTGGACCTATGACACCTACATGCTGTCGAAGGGCCTGGCAGGTGCGTTGACCAAGGCGGGCGGCAATACTTGGTATTTCGTCACCGCCGACTACGCCTTCGGCCACGCGCTGCAGCGCGACGCTACCCGCTTCGTCGAGGAGGCTGGCGGGAAGGTGCTCGGCGCGGCGCGCTATCCCTTCCCCTCGACCACCGACTTCTCCTCCTTCCTGCTGCAGGCACAGGCCAGCCGGGCGAAGGTGCTCGGCCTCGCCAATGCCAGCGGCGACACGGTGAACTGCATCAAGCAGGGGAGGGAGTTCGGCCTGAACAAGTCGATGCGCTTTGCCGCGCTGCTGATGGGGCTGGTCGATGTGCATGCCCTCGGCCTGGAGACTGGCCAGGGCCTGCTGCTGACTGAGAGCTTCTATTGGGGGCTCAACGACCGCACCCGTGCCTTCGGCAAGCGCGTGCAGCCGAAGATGCCGAACCGCGCCATGCCCGCCATGGTGCATGCCGGCTGCTATGGTGTCACCCTCCATTACCTGAAGGCAGTGGCGGATATGGGTGTCGCCGCAGCAAAGGCTTCGGGCACCGATGTCGTGGCACGCATGAAGGCGATGCCCACGGATGACGATGCCTTCGGCCAAGGCCGGATCCGGGAGGACGGGCGCAAGCTCCATCCCTCCTTCCTCTTCGAGGTGAAGAGCCCGGCCGAGAGCAAGGAACCCTGGGACTACTACAAGCTGGTTGCCACCACCCCGGCGGAGGAGGCCTTCCGGCCCCTCTCCGAGGGTGGGTGCCCGCTGGTGCGCAGCTAGAACGCTTGGGTCAAGGATAGCAGGACCGCATGGACGAAATCTTCGGCATCCCGGCACCGCTGCTCTTCGGGCAGTTGCTGCTCGGTCTCATCAACGGCGCCTTTTACGCGATGCTGTCGCTCGGCCTCGCGGTGATCTTTGGCCTGCTGAACATCATCAACTTCGCCCATGGCGCCCAATTCATGATGGGCGCCTTCGCAGCCTGGATGCTGCTGGAATGGGCAGGGCTCGGCTACTGGTGGGCGCTGCTGCTGGCGCCCATCATCGTCGGCTTCACGGGGGTGGTGATGGAACGGCTGATGATCAGCCGATTGTACAAGCTGGATCACCTCTATGGCCTGTTGCTCACCTTCGGCCTTGCCCTGATCATCGAAGGCATCTTCCGCAACGAGTTCGGCTCCTCCGGCATGCCCTACCGCATCCCGCCGGAGCTGGCGGGCGCCTGGGATCTCGGCTTCATGTTCCTGCCGGTCTATCGCGGCTGGGTGGTGATCGCGGCGCTCATCCTCTGCCTCGCGACCTGGCTGCTGATCGAGAAGACCCGGCTCGGCGCCTATCTCCGCGCGGCGACGGAGAACGCGGCGCTGGTCCAGGCCTTCGGCGTGAACGTCCCGCGCATGGTCACGCTGACCTATGGCGCCGGTGTGGCGCTCGCCGCCATCGGCGGCGTGCTGGCGGCTCCGATCTATTCGGTGAACCCGCAGATGGGCACGAACCTCATCATCGTGGTCTTCGCGGTGGTGGTGATCGGCGGCATGGGCTCCATCCTGGGCTCCATCGTGACCGGCTTCGGCCTCGGCATCGTCGAGGGCCTTACCAAGGTCTTCTGGCCGGAAGCCTCCGCCACCGTCATCTTCGTCATCATGGCCATCGTGCTGCTTGCGCGGCCGGCTGGCCTGTTCGGGAGGGCCTGACCATGGCCGATACCGCAACCACCCTGACAAACGCCGCCATGCGAGAGCAGGTAAGGGCCGGGGAGGGAGTCTGGGGCTTCTCCCGCTCCCAGCTCGTGGGTGTCTTGGCGTTGGTCGCCTTCATTCTGGTGGCGCCCTTCGTCCTCTACCCTGTCTTCGTGATGAAGCTGCTCTGCTTCGCGCTCTTCGCCTGTGCCTTCAACCTGCTGATCGGCTATGTCGGCCTGCTTTCCTTCGGCCATGCCGCCTATTTCGGCATGGGGGCCTATATCACGGGTTATGTAGCGAAAGCCTGGGGGGTGACGCCGGTGCTCGCCATCATCATGGGCGGGGTCGTCGCGGCGGCGATGGGCGTGGTCGGTGGCTGGATCGCCATTCGCCGCCAGGGGATCTATTTCGCCATGATCACCCTGGCGCTGGCGCAGATGGTCTATTTCTTCTGCGTCCAGGCGCCCTTCACCGGCGGTGAGGACGGCATCCAGGCCATTCCGCGCGGCAGCTTCCTGGGCATCGTCGACCTGTCGAACGACATGACGATGTACTGGTTCACCGCCGCCATCTTCCTGGCCGGCTTCCTGCTGATCCATCGCATCATTCACTCGCCCTTCGGCCAGGTGCTGAAGGCAATCCGGGAAAATGAGCCGCGTGCCACCTCGCTTGGCTACCGGACGGATGACTTCAAGCTGATGGCCTTCATCCTGTCCGCCGGCCTCGCCGGGATTGCCGGGGCGACCAAGTCACTGGTCTTCGGAATCGCCACCCTGACCGACGTGCACTGGGCCATGAGTGGCGAGGTGGTGCTGATGACGCTGGTGGGCGGTCTCGGCACCGTCTTCGGACCGGTGGTCGGCGCGGCGGTGATCGTGACCATGCAGAACTACCTGGCGGAGATGGGCGCCTGGGTCACGGTGATCCAGGGTGCGATCTTTGTCGCCTGCGTACTCGCCTTCCGCCGCGGAATCGTCGGCGAGATCGCCAATCTCCTGAAGGTGAAGCTATAAGGAGGAGGGGCGGGGGCGGCACCCCCGCCCCGGCCGGCTCAGGCTGCCAGCATTTCCTGGCTGCGGTCCCAAAGATTCGGGACTGCGGCATTCGTGTAGCCGGAGATGAAACGCTTCTGCGCCCCCGTGGCGGGATCGAAGACGCTGCGGGGAATGGCGCCAATATTCCCGCCATAGACATGGATGCTGATGCTGGTCCGGTCGGACCAGGCATTCTCCACCATGTGGATGTCGTAGGTATCGGCGCTGATCGCCACCACCTCGCCCGGGTGCAGCCGGTCCACGCGACCCGGGCGCATGGGCTCGCCGGGGGCGCCGGGCTGCATCTCGGTGGAGACCTCCTCGCCCCGCAGCATCCCGACCAAGCCCCAGACGGTATGGTTGTGCACCGGCGTCCGCTGGCCCGGCCCCCAGACGAAGCTCACCACGGAGAAGCGCTCCGCCGGGTCGCAATGCAGCAGGTATTGCCGGTAGGTCGGGCCGGGCTGGGCGTAGTCCTCCGGCAGCCAGTCGTCCTGGGCGACCAGGCCGCGCAGGAGGTCCGCACCCTCCGTCAGCCAGCGGCGCTCATCCGCCCCTGCATCCGCCAGCCTCGTCATGCCGCACACGAAGTCGCGCAGGCGCCGGATCCCTGACATGTCGCTGCCTCCTTCACTGCATGCAGGTTAGACAGGCAAGGAAGGAATTGGAACGGCAAGAGGCCGTACCTTGTTGGACCTGCCGGATGGGGAGGGCGGAAATGCAACCCGAAATCCTGCACTTCGCCGATGACGGCGAGATCCCGAACAACCCACGCTTGCCTGTGCTGCTGTTCCGTAGCGCAGTGCCCGCCGGCGACCCGGCGGCGGCGGAGGCGCTTTTCGCCCGTAATGGCTGGCCGCCGGCATGGCGGAACGGGATCTACCCCTACCACCACTACCATCCGAATGCGCATGAGGCGCTGGCGATCGCCCGCGGCACGGTGCGGGTGCAATTGGGTGGCGAGCGGGGGCAGGTCCTCGACCTGGCGGCGGGCGATGTGGTGGTGCTGCCGGCCGGTGTCGGGCATCGGAATCTTGGCAGCAGCCCCGATCTGCTGGTGGTCGGCGCCTATCCGGCGGGGCAGGTGCCGGAGCAATGCCGGGCTGACCCTGCGGTACATGGCCGCGCCCTGCTACGCATTGTGGCGACGCCGGATCCAGCGGGGGATCCGGTATCCGGGCAGCCCTGGCCCAGCCGGCGTTGAGGCCCGATCGGAAACCGATCGGAAAAGGGTGGGATGGCTCGGAAGCCACCAGGCGGCCCGCCCAACATGCAAGATGCGGAGGACGCCGTGACGGGAGAGCCGGTGCTTCCCTCTCCGCCACGGCGCCGGGTTGTCCTGTGCCGGGTCACCCCTGCCGGGCCTGCTGGCCATCGAAATACACGACGACCGCATTGTCGCCGCCACCCAGCAGCAGCGCATCCCGGCCTCGGGCGCCGGGCGCTACGGGTTCGATGTAATAGAGTTCGACCTCGCCGCCCCCGGTGGTGTCCAGCCGCGCTGCCCGTCCCGGCTGCACCAGGCTGGTTCCCTCCCGCTGCACGACACTCTCCGTGCCGCCGCCGATCAGTCGCGCGGCGCCGCCGCCCACCACATTGCCGGCCTCGGCCGGCACGAGGAGCGTCGCCTGGGCGCCCGGGATCTCCTGTGCCCCGGCCGCGCCGGCCATGCCAATCAGCAGGGTCGAGGCAATCATCGTCTTGCGGAACATCGGTCCTCTCCTTTTCCTTCGGTTCGGGAGGGCGGGGTGCCCGTCCCTCGGCGAAGGCGGGTTTAGGACTCTGGTGTTTCCGGCTGATGCCGCGGCATGCGGAAACAGGTTCCGTGCGTTGCGGCGTGATGTCGTGGGTTGCGGGGGCACCGCATGGCGGTGCCCCCAGGGACTCAGGCGGCTTCCGAGGTCAGCACAATCCGGCCGACAACCTTGCCCTCGCGCAGCCGGTTCAGCGCCGCATAAGCATTGCGCAGCGGCTCCTTGGTGACCGGGATGGGCGGGAGCTTGCCCTGTTTGGCGATGTCCACCAGCGCCTGCAGCTCCTTCACATTGCCCACATAGCTGCCCTGCACGGTCAGGGCGCGGATCGGCATCAGCGGCAGCGGGATGGACAGCTCGCCGCCGAACAACCCCACCTGCACCAGCTTGCCGCCCTTGCGCAGCGCGTCGAAGGCGAAGCGCGCGGTCTGGGTGCCGTTCACCAGATCCACCACCGCGGCCACCGGGCCGCCACAGGCCTCGATGATGCGCCTGGCGGTGTCCTCGCCGCTGGCCAGCACGGTGTCGGTTGCGCCTTCCTCGCGCGCCGCCTTCAGCTTCTCCTCGCTCACATCCACCACGCAGATGCGCTTGTGGCCGAGCGCCTTCAGCACGGCGATGGCGTTCAAACCGAGCCCGCCAGCCCCCACCACCACGATCGGCTCATCCGGGCTCAGCGGCATCAGCTTGTTGATGGCGGAATAGACCGTGACGCCGGAACAGGCATAGGTCGCGGCCAGCGCCGGATCGAGGCCGGCGATGTCCACCAGATGCTTCCAGTGCGTCGCCAGCACATGCGTCGCATAGCCGCCATTCTGATAGACGCCGAGCGAGCGCGGGGTGAGGCACATATTCTCCTCGTCGCGCTGGCAGACATCGCACTTGCCGCAGCCGACCCAGGGATAGACCAGGCGGACATCGCCGACCTTGATGCCCTTGCCCTCGGCCTCCGGCCCCAGCTTCACCACCCGGCCGACGATCTCGTGTCCCATCGCCAGTGGCAGCACCACGCCGCGATCGGTCAGCCGCATCTTGCCTCGGCTGCCGAGGTCGTACTCGCCTTCCCAGATATGCAGGTCGGAATGGCAGACGCCGGCATGGGTGACTTCGAGCAGCACCTGCGGGCCTTGCGGCTCCGGCGTCGGCAGTTCGATCTCCTGCAGGGGCTTGCCGGTCTCGACGACGGCCCAGGCGCGCATGGTTTTCCTCCCGCTTTGCGGCATGTTCCAAGACCTGGAATAGGACCAAGGGCTCCGGCCCTGGTCAATGCCGGACGCGGTGCCGTTGCCACATGGCACCGGTCCTGAACGCAGGGATTGAACCGGCGCCCGGGATACGGGGCGGCAGCGCGGGGACATCCCGGGCTGCCACCCGCGTTCCGGGCGGCGTCAGTCCGGCCGGATGTTGTTCTCGCGCACCACCCGGCCCCAGGTTTCGATCTGGCGGTCGAGGAAACTGCGGAAGGCGTCCGGCCCCTGCGGGTCGAGGTCGATGCGGAATGCGGCGAAGCGCTCCCGCACCTCCGGTGCCTGGAGCGCCTTGCGCAAGGCGGCCTCCATGCGGGCGATCACCGGCGCCGGCGTTCCGGCGGTGCCGAGGAAGCCCCAGAAGGCCCGCGCATCCACGCCCGGGATACCCACTTCCGCCAGGGTGGGCACATCGGGCAGGGAGGCTGCCCGGCTGGCGCCTGTCTGCGCCAGCGCGCGCAATGTCCCGTTCTGGACATGCTGGATGAGGACGGAGGGGGTGGCGACGGCCAGATCCACCTCTCCGGCCACGGCGGCAGTCTGGATTGGTCCGCCGCCGCGATAGGGCACATGCACCACCCGGAAGTCGCCGTTCCGCTGCGCCAGCTCCATCGCCAGATGCGCCAGGCTGCCATTGCCGATGGTACCGAAGGTGATGGTATCCGGCTTCGCCCGCGCTGCGGCCACCACCTCCTGCATGCTCTGCCATGGGCGTGACTTATGGGCGCAGACGATCATGGGCGCGGTGCCGAACAGCAGCACCGGCGCCAGATCCTTCTGCGTGTCGAAGCCGATATTCGGGATCAGTGCCGGGTTCACCGCATGGGTGTCGAAGACCAGTACCCAGGAATTCCCATCCGGCTGCGCCCGCGCGACCGAGGCGGTGCCAAGCGCGCCGGAGGCACCGGCACGGTTCTCCACCACGACCGGCACGCCGAACTCGCGTTGCAGATGCGGCTGCAGCAGGCGGGAGAGCGCATCCGTGCTTCCGCCCGGAGGGAAGGGAGAGACGATTCGAATGGTACCGTTGGGCCAGGCGTCCTGGGCCCGGACGGCAAGGGCAGGCGCGGCAAGCGCCAGGCCGGCGCCCAGCGCCGCGCGACGAGTCAGCATGTCTACAGTTTCCTCCCGGACTGAAGCGTTTCGCCAGCTTTACATAGGCCGGCGAACCTCCGGTCGGGAAGCCCTGGCTGCCGTCAGGGCGCGGCGGATATCGGCCTCGGCCTTCTCCAGTTCCCGCGTTGCCGCCGCGCGCTGCGCCTGCGCGTCCTGGGCGATGCGCAGCGAATCCTCGATGGTGGCGATCAGCGAGGCATTGGCCTTCTTCACCGCTTCGATGTCGAAGACGCCGCGCTCGAGCTGAGTCCGCGCCTCCAGATTGCCCTGACGCAGGCGCTCGGCATTGGCGGTCAGCAATTCGTTGGTCAGGTCGGTGGCCTCCTTCAGCGTCCGCCCGGCCTCGCGCATGTTCTGGATCGCCAGCGCCTGGGCGAGCTGCTGGCGCCAGAGCGGGACCGTATTGGCGATCACGCTCTGGATCTTGGCGGCCAGCGCCTTGTCGTTCTCCTGGATCAGCCGGATGGAGGGCAGGGCCTGCATCGCCACCTGGCGCGTCAGGCGCAGGTCGTGCACCCGCCGCTCCAGCTCGTCGCGTGCCGCGCGCAGGTCGCGCAGCCTTTGCGCCGCGACCGAATCGCCGTTCTCGACCTCCTTCGCCACGGCCGGGATCGCCTCGGTGTCCACGCGCTTCAGCACGACCTCGCCGGCGGCAATGTGGTCGCCGAGCCCGTGGAACCATTCGAGCGTCGCGCCATAGAGCCGTTCCAGCTTCTCGACATCCTCGAGCAGCCGGGTGCGGTGGCTGTCAAGCCGGTCGCTGACCTCCTCCACCTGGCCCTTGATGGTCTCGTAGCGCTGCACCACCCGCGCGGTCTCGGCGCCGGCGCGGCTGAAGAGTCGGGCGAAGAAGCCACGCTTCTCTGCCAGCCCGCTCATGTCGAATCCGCGCAGCGTGCCGATCAGGTCGGAGAGGGTCTGCCCGGCTTCCCCGGCCTCCCGGTTGCGGGCGCCTTCCAGCATGGCATCCGCCGCGGCAGTGGCGCGGTTCTGCGCCTCCTGCCCGAAGCGGAGGATGCTGCCGGGATCGGCGATGTCGAGCTGCGACGCCAGGCGCTCCACCTCCGGATCGTGTTCCGAGGGCGGGCGGGCGGCGGCCTCCTCCAATTCGCGGGCGACGGCATCGCGCACTGCGGCGG
The DNA here is from genome assembly GCA_937930165.1 of uncultured Acetobacteraceae bacterium. Classification (GTDB taxonomy): domain Bacteria; phylum Pseudomonadota; class Alphaproteobacteria; order Acetobacterales; family Acetobacteraceae; genus CALGVL01. Next base: position 2,464 of record CALGVL010000290.1, on the reverse strand, counting down.
CCTGCGGCGTGGCCGGCATCTCGTTGGTGGTCTGGCTCATCAATAGCCCTCCTCGCGCAGCCGGTCGGACAGGACCTTCACCTGGATCTCCAAGGCTTCGGATTCCTCGCGCCGCAACCGCTCCCTCAGCTCGCCCGCGGTGCGGGTCAGTTCCTCAAGCAGGGCGGGCAGCCGTTCTGGCGGCGCGGCGCCGGCCTCCAGTCTTTGGGTAATGCGCTCCAGCCCGTCCAGATGCACGGCAAGAAAGCGGCGGGCCAGGGGCAGGCGGTCCGGGCGGGCGGTGAGGTCGTCCAGCACTCCCTCCATCGCCTGGGCAACACCCATGACGCGCTGGTCGGCCAGGCGGGTCGCTGCCTCCTCGATCCGGGCGAGGCGGCTGCGGGCCACCTCGATCGGCCCCGGCGGGGGCGGCGAAGGGGGTGGCGGCGGGGGAGGCGCCGCTTCCGGCAGGGCCTGGTACATCAGCCGCGTGCCCAGCAGGGCGCCGCCCGCCATCAGGAAGGGCAGGACATGGCCCATACCGGCGGCCAGCCCGGCGGTCAGGCCCGTCGCCACGGCCATGATCCAGGAGGCACGGATGGTATCGCCCCGGCGGCCGCGGCGCAGGATGCGCGCCGCCAGCAGGCTGAGCCCGAAGCCAAGCCCGCAGCCCAGGACGATCCGGTCATCCCCGCCGATGGCGGCGATCAGGGCGGCCGGCAGCAGCGGCGAGGCGAAGACCGGCAGGCCGATGCCGCGGAAACGGGCGCGCAGCCCGACCCAGCCCCGGAGGAAATCGTCGAGCATCAGTGGAACAGGCTGCCGAAGGAGCGGAACAGGGCTACCATGCTGCTGAGCCACATCGTCAGGGTCAGCAGCACCCCGCCCCACACCCAGACCAGGGGGGTGGAAAGCGGGACGCTCCCTGTCGGCGCCGGAGCGTCGGGCGATTCCCCGGAACGCCTGCGCCACGCCGCATTCCAGGGATCGCGCGGCCGGGAGGGCGGAGCATCAGCCGCACCTGCTCCCCAGGGCGAGCGGGAAGCGCCGGAGGTATGGGGGCTGTCGGGGTCGTTGCGCCTGTCCATGGCACAGAGTTACATCGCCTCCGGGCCGGGCGGTATCAAGCGGCGTCCGGGTAACGATGCGTGACAGGCGGCACGGGAAGCCCCGGATCGGCTGCAGGACAGGGAGGCGCGGAGATGGACCGGATCGCAGTGGTCGGGGCAGGGCTGATCGGCCGGGCCTGGGCCATGGTTTTTGCCCGGGCGGGGCTCGCCGTCTCGCTCTGGGACAAGCTGCCGGGGGTGGCGGAGGGCGCGATGGTCACCATCCGCGACCGGCTGGTCGATCTTCACGCCGCTGGGCTGGTCAGCGAGGCGCCGGAGACGATCGCCGCCCGCATCACCCCCGTCTCCACCCTGGCCGAATGCGTTGCCGGCGTGATCCATGTGCAGGAGAACGGGCCGGAACGGGTGGAGCCCAAGCGGGAGCTCTTCGCCGAGCTGGACCGGCTCTGCCCGCCGGACGTGGTGCTGGCGAGTTCCACCAGCGGCATCCCCGCCAGCCAGTTCACCGAGAGCCTGGCCGGGCGCAGCCGCTGCCTGGTCGCGCATCCGGTCAACCCGCCCTATCTGGTGCCGCTGGTGGAGCTGGTGGGCGCGCCCTGGACCGATCCGGCCGTGGTGGCGAAGACGCGGGCGCTGATGCAGCGGGTCGGGCAGGTGCCGGTGACCGCCTTCAAGGAGACACGCGGCTTCGTGCTGAACCGGCTGCAGGCGGCGCTGGTGGCGGAAGCCTTCCGGCTGGTCCGCGACGGGGTGATGAGCGCCGAGGATGTGGATGCCTGCGTGAAGGACGGGCTCGGCCTGCGCTGGTCCTTCATGGGGCCCTTCGAGACCATCGACCTGAACGCGCCGGGCGGCGTCGCGGATTATGCTGAGCGTTTCGGTCCGCTGATGGGCGGCATCACCCATGAGCAGACGCCCTTCGACTATGACGCGGCAACGGTGGCGAAGGTCACCGCGACCCGCCGTGCAGCGCTGCCGCTTGACAAGATCGAGGAGCGCAGCGCCTGGCGCGACCGGCGGCTGATGGCGCTGGCGGCACACAAGAAGGGGCAGCCGGCCTGAAATCCCAACCGCGGCGCCGTGCCGCGCGGTAGGATGCCGCCGGAGCTAAAAGCCCGGAGGGAACGCCATGAAGGCTGCAATCGACGCGGTGCTGCGCGGTGCGGTGGAGCGGGGCGAGGTGCCGGGCGTGGCCGCTGTGGCCGGCAATGCGGCCGGCACGCTCTATGAGGGCGCCTTCGGCCGCCGCGGCCTGGATCAAGAAGCCGCGATGACGCCGGACACGGTAGTCTGGATCGCCTCCATGACCAAGGCGATCACCACCTCGGCGGTGCTGCAGCAGGTGGAGGCAGGCAAGCTCTCGCTGGATGCGCCGATCGCCGAGGTGCTGCCGGAACTCGCCGCGCCGCAGGTGC
>CALGVL010000289.1 GCA_937930165.1 uncultured Acetobacteraceae bacterium | reverse complement strand
CCTGCCGGCGCTGCTGGGCGGACTACGAGTGGCGGGGGTGACGCTTGTCTCGGCCGCCACGGTCGCGGCCTATATCAATGCCGGCGGGCTCGGCACGCTGATCCTGACCGGACTCGACCAGGGGCATACGGAGAAGATCCTGGTCGGCGCCGGGCTGACCGCGGCGCTGGCCCTTGTGCTGGATCAGGCGCTGCGCATTGCCCAGCGCCTCGTGCCGGCGGGGGCGTGATGGGCGTCCTGGCCTGGCTGTGCGCCAATCCCGGCCCCTTCCTGCAGGCGCTCGGGGAGCATCTGCTGCTGTCGGCAACGGGGCTGGCGCTTGGCATCGGCATCGGCCTACCACTTGGCCTGCTGGTCGCGCGCCGCGCCGGGATGGCGGAGGCCGCCATCGCCTTGGCCGGACTGCTGCGGACCTTGCCGAGCCTGGCGATCCTCGCCGGACTGCTGCCGCTCCTCGGTGTCGGCTTCAGGCCTTCAGTGGTGGCGCTGGCCGTGGTGGCGCTGCCGCCGGTGCTGGTCAACACCATCATCGGCCTGCGCGGCGCGGATGCGGAGGCGCTGGATGCGGCGACCGGCCTCGGCATGACCCGGACGCAGCGGCTGCTGCGGGTGGAACTGCCGCTTGCCGCGCCCATGCTCTTCGCCGGGCTGCGCATCGCGGCGGTGCAGGTGGTGTCCGGCGCGGCGCTGGCCACCTTCATCGGCGGCGGGGGATTGGGCGATCTGGTGACGCAGGGCGTGGCGCTGCTGGATACCGGGCAGATGCTGGTCGGCGCCGCTGCCATCGCCCTGCTGGCGCTCGGCACGGAATTCGCGCTGGGCGGGCTGGAGCGGGCCGTGGCGGCCTGGAGCGGCGCCCCATGATCGAGCTGCGCGACCTCTCCAAGCACTGGCCCGGCGCCCCGGCGCCGAGCGTGGACGGCCTGACCCTGACCGTGCCGGAGGGCACGAGCTGCGCCCTGATTGGCCCTTCCGGCTCCGGCAAGACCACGACACTGCGCATGGTGAACCTGCTGGTCACGCCCAGCCGCGGCAGCATCCGCATCGCCGGGCGGGACGCGCTGAAGGCCGATCCGGTCGAGCTGCGGCGCGGCATCGGCTATGTCATCCAGAATGTCGGCCTGTTCCCGCACCAGACGGTGGCGGCGAACATCGCCACAGTGCCGCGCCTGCTCGGCTGGCGGAAGGCGCGCATCGCCGCGCGGGTGGAGGAGGTGCTGGGCCTGGTCGGCCTCGACCCCGCCCTCTTCGCCCACCGCCTGCCGCGCCAGCTCTCGGGCGGGGAGCGCCAGCGCGTCGGCGTGGCCCGGGCGCTGGCCGCTGATCCGCCGGTGCTGCTGATGGACGAGCCCTTCGGCGCCGTGGATCCCGTATTGCGCGGCCGGTTGCAGGAGGAAGTGCTGCGCCTGCTCAAGCAGCTACGCAAGACCGTGCTGCTGGTGACGCATGACGTGGAGGAGGCGGTGCGGCTGGGCGATGCCGTCGCCGTCCTGCATGCCGGCCGCCTGGTGCAGCACGCTCCGGCGGCGGAATTGCTGGCCCGGCCGGCGAATCAGTTCGTCGCGGACTTCCTTGGCAGCGATCGGGCGCTGAAGCGGCTGGCGCTGTTGAGCATCGCCGAAGCGCCGCGCCGCGATGCAAGCGCGCCGGGCGATCCATTGCCGGCCAGCGCGACGCTGCATGATGCCCTGTCCGCCATGCTGGCGCGCGGCACGCGGGCGGTGCCGGTGGAAGGCGGCGGCTCGCTCTCCCTGGACGACCTGCCTGGCTTCGCGGCAGCATCTCCGCCTCTGGCGGAAAGGAACCCGTGATGCAGAACCTGCTGCCCCTCGCCGAGAAGGCCGGCGCGCTGCTGAAGGCGCGCGGGGAGACCATCGCCGTGGCGGAGTCCTCTGCCGGCGGGCTGGTCTCCGCAGCGCTGCTCGCTGTACCCGGCGCCTCGGCCTATTTCCTCGGCGGCGTGGTGGTCTATACGCGCGAGGCGCGGCGCATCCTGCTCGATATCCCGCAGGCGGCGCTGGACGGCATCCCGCCCTCCAGCGAACCCTATGCGGCGCTGCTGGCGCGCGGCGCGCGGGAGCGGCTCGGCACCGTCTGGGGCCTGGGGGAGACAGGCGCCACCGGCCCCACCGGCAACCGCTACGGCTACCCGGCCGGCCATGCCTGCCTGGCCGTTGCCGGCCCGGTGGAGCGCGCCATCACGCTGGAGACGGGCAGCCCCGACCGCACCGCCAATATGCGCGCCTTCGGCACCGCGCTGCTGACCCTGCTGATCGAGGCGTTGGAGGCAGCGCCGAGGCCCGCCTGATCAGCCCCGGAACTGCGCGCCCGCATCCACCTCCAGCGTCGTGCCGCTGAGATAGCCGCCGCGCGGGCTGGCGCAGAACACTGCCAGATCGGCGATCTCCTCAGGATGCGCCGGGCGGCCGAGGGAGAGGCCGCTCAGCATCTCCTCCCAGCGGCTTTCATCGCCGAATTTCGTGCGCGCGCGGCTCTTCGAAAGCTGGATGATGCGGTCGGTCCTCGTCGCCCCTGGCGAGATGCCCACCACGCGCACGCCCTTGTCCGTGCTGCGCCCGCCAAGCGCCGCTGTGAAGGCGATCAGCGCCGCATTGCCGGCGGCGCCGCAGATATAGTCGGCGCGCGGGGCCCGCCCGGCCATGCCGATGATATTGACGATCACCCCGGCGCCCCTTGCCTCCATCCCCGGCAGGTAGAGTTGCGTCAGGTGGATGTAGCCGAAGACCTTCAGGTTCCAGGCTTCCTGCCAGCGCGCCAGGCTGATGTCCTGCAGGGTGCCGCCTGGAATGGCTCCGGCATTGTTCACCAGGATGTCGATATCCGGGTGCGCCTGGTACATCGCCTCCCGCGCCACGGCATCGGAGAGGTCAGCGGCATGCACCATGACCGAGACATTGTGCCGCGCCCGGATATCCGCCGCCGCCTTCTCCAGCGCTGCCGCATCGCGGGAGACAAGGATCAGGTCGCAGCCCTCCCGCGCGAAGGCCATGCCGCAGGCCAGGCCGATGCCCTTCGAGCCGCCCGTGACCAGCACGCGCCGGCCGGCGATGTCCATATCCATCCGACGTCTCCCTGCTTCCCCGAAGCGGGGAGATGCTAGAGCCGCGGCACGATGCCGGAAACCCCGGTTGCCAGTTCGAGCTGCGCCAGCGCCAGCAGATAGGCGTAATGCGCCTGGTTGGTGGCGATCCGGGTGGCGTTCAGGGTACGCAGCGCATCCAGCACGTCGAGCAGCGAGCGCCCGCCGGCCAGATAGGCCTGCTCCGTGCTGCGATAGGCTTCCTCCGCCCGGTTCAGCGCACCGCCGGTATAGAGGCTGAGCAGCGCCCGCGCCTGCTCATAGGCGGCCCAGGCGGCAGCGAATTCGGACCGGGCCCGCAGCAGCGTATTGCGCGCCACGGCTTCCGCCTGAGCGGCCTGGGCAGCGGCGATGCCGACATTGCCCTCTACGATCCGGCTGGTGAAGATCGGGATCGAAAGGGAGAGCGCGAACTGGTTGTTGGCGCTCACCATCTCATTCGGGTTGGATGCCGCCGGCAGGTCCTGTTGCATGCGCGTGCGGCTCCAGGAGCCGTTGACCGTCACGTCGCGCGACCGCGCTGCCTCCTGCAATTGCCGGTTCACATTGGCGGCGCTGACCTGGCGCTGGGCGGCAACCACATCGGCGCGGCTGAGCACGCCCTGGGCCAGTTCCTCCCGCCCGATCCGCAATTCCGGCATCTGGTCGAAGCGTCCGCGCAGATCGAAGGCGACGGGCGAGAGGATGGTCTGCACCGTGGTCGGCGCCCGCGCCGGGCCGGGCGGCGCCGGGGCACGGCCGCCTGCCGGGGCGAACGCGCTGGGCGCCGAGGGGTTGATGCCGAGTGCCGGCAACTGCCCCGCCCCCGGCTGGAAGGCCGCCGGGTCGGCGGCAACCAGCGCTGCCACCGCGGCGACGCCCGCAGCATAGGCCTGGGCATTGGTGGTGACATCGCTCTCGAAGGGCAGGCGGCTGGCCTGGAAGCGCAGCAGGTCGCCTTCCGGGATGGCGCCGTCGCGCAACTGCCGACGCAGCAGCGCCTCGGTCCGGTCCAGGCTGGCGCGGTTGGCCAGCGCCACCTCCAGATTGGCCCGTGCCTGCAGCGCGGCGAAGAAGGCCTGGCGCAGCTGGAAGAGCTGGATGCGCAGCGCGTCGAGCACCTGCGCCTCGGCTACCGAGATGCTCTCTTCCGCCAGCCTGGTGCGCAGCGTCCGCTTGCCGCCGCGCTCGATCAGGAAACTGATCCCGGCGGCGATGTTGTTGCTTGGGCTGAGCAGGCGGGCGCCCTGGAAGGAGCGCCGGTTGGTCTCGTTGAACTCGGCGATGGTGTTGCCGACGGTGATCTGCGGCGGCGGCAGGGAGGAGGCGACCAGCCGCTGCGCCCGCGCCGCTGCCACGCCATGGCGGGCGGCGATGACGGTCAGGTTGCGCTCGACGAAGAGCCGCTCCGCCTCCTCCAGCGTCAAGGGCTGGGTGCGGGGCCCGACCGGCAGCGGCATGGCACCGGAGCCGGCGATGGGTGCCGGCGGCTGGGACTGCGCCGGCAGCGGCGCGGCGCTGATCAGGACGAGACCGAGCAGCACCGTGGGCAAGCCGTGCCTCATGCCTCCACCCCCAGATGGGCATGCGCGGCTTCCGTGCGTCGGACATGCCGCGGCTTGCCGAACAGATCGATCATGACCGGGAACACCACCAGGATGAAGACCGGCACCAGCCCGATGCCGCCCACCACCACCAGTGCCAGCGGCTTCTGAACATCGGCGCCGATGCCGGTGGCCAGCGCCATGGGCAGCAGGCCGGTGAAGCTGGCGAAGCAGGTCATGAAGACCGGCCGCATGCGGTCATGCCCCGCCTGGTCCAGCGCCATGCGCCAGGGCATCCCCTCCAGGCGCAGATGGTTGAAGTGGGACAGGAAGATGATCCCCTCCATCACCGTGATGCCGAACAGCGCCAGGAAGCCGATCGCCGCCGGCACGCTGAAATTCAGCCCAGCCAGCGCCAGGGCCACGATGCCGCCGATCAGAGACATCGGCACGATGCCGAAGACCAGCAGCGTCTCCCTGAGCGTGTTGAATTGCACATAGAGCAGCACCAGCACCAGGCCGAGCGCCGCCGGCACCACCACCATCAGCCGGCCCAGTGCCTCCTGCAGGTTGCGGAACTCACCCACCCAGTCCAGGCGGTAGCCGGGGGGAAGGTCCACATGCTGCGCGACCAGTTCTTGCGCCTCGGCCACCGTGCTGGCCGGGTCACGGCCGCGCACCGAGAAGCGGATCGGCACGTAGCGGCTGGAATCCTCGCGGTAGATGTAGCTGACGCCGGAGATGAGGCGGATCTCCGCCACATCGGCCAGGGTCGCGCCGCGCGGCCCGCCCACCGGGATCCGGCCGATGGCGTCCAGATTGTCGCGATAGGGCGCGTCCAGCCGGACCATGATGGGGAAATTGCGGTCGCCGCCTGGCTCGTAGAGCCGCCCGGCCTCCTTCCCTCCGATCGCCGCCTGCACCACCTGGTTGATGTCGTCCACCGCCAGCCCGTAGCGCGCGGCCCGCGCCCGGTCGATCTGCACCGCAACCGTGGGCTGGCCGAGGGAGCGGAAGACGGCAAGGTCCGCCACGCCCGGCACCCCCGCCAGGACACGGCGGATCTCCTCCGCCTTGCGGGCGATGATGTCCAGTTCCGGCCCGAAGACCTTGATGGCATTGGCGCCCTTCACGCCGGAGGCCGCCTCCTGCACGTTGTCGCTGATCGCCTGGGCGTAGCTGAATTCGATACCGAGGAATTCGCGCGAAAGCCGCTCCTGCATGGCATGGACCAGCCCGTCGCGGGTCCTCGCCGTGGTCCATTCCTGCGGCGGCTTCAGCGGCAGGAAGAACTCCGCATTGAAGAAGCCAGCGCTGTCCGTGCCATCATCCGGTCGCCCCTGCTGCGAGGTAGCGGTGATGACTTCCGGGAATTCCATCAGCGTCCGGCGGATGCGGTTGACCGTGGCATTGCCTTCCTCCAGCGAGATGGTTCCCGGCATGGTGGCGCGGACCCAGAGATTGCCCTCCTCCAGCGTCGGCAGGAATTCGGCGCCGAGCGAGGAGAGCAGCAGCATCGCCCCCGCGAAGAGGGTGACGGCAACGCCCAGGCACAGCGCCCGCATCCGCATCGCCGCGCCATAGAGGCGGCGATGCGCCCAGCGCAGGGCGCGGACCACCGGCGTGTCCCGCTCCCGGCTGTCCTCTTTCAGGATCGCCGCGGCGAGTGCCGGGGTGATGGTGAAGGTCGCCAGCAGGGCGCCGATGATCGCATAGGCATAGGTCTTCGACATCGGGCCGAAGATCCGGCCCTCGATGCCGCCGAGCGTGAACAGTGGAATGAAGGCGGCGATGATGATGAGGGCGGAGAAGAAGATGGCCTTGTCCACCTCTCCCGCCGCCCGCAGCACCGTCAGCGACAGGCCGGAAAGCTCCTTCGACCCGGCCGGCGCCACATAGCGGTGGACGCTGCGGGCCAAGCCGAGGTGCCGGTAGATGTTCTCCACCATGATGACGGTGGCATCCACCAGCAGGCCGAAATCCAGCGCGCCGAGGGAGAGCAGATTGGCGCTCTCCCCCCGCGCCAGCATCAGCAGGATGGCGAAGAGGAAGGCGAAGGGCACGGTCGCCGCCACCACCAGCGCGCCCCGGAAATCCCCCAGGAACAGCCACTGGACAATGAGGATCAGGCAGATGCCCTCGATGATGTTGTGCACCACCGTCCGGGTGGTGACCTTCACCAGATCCTCCCGGTCGTAGAGCGGAACGATCTTCACGCCGGGCGGCAGCACGCCGCCGGCATTGATGCGCTCCACCTCCTGCTGCACGCCGCGGATGGTGGGCAGGGTCTGCTCGCCGCGGCGCATCAGCACGGTGGCCAGCACCACGTCGTCGTCATCCGCCTGGCCGGCGATGCCCAGGCGCGGCTGGCTGCCTACCTCCACCCTGGCAATGTCGGAGAGCAGCACGGGCATCCCGCCCTCCGCCGAGACGACGATGTTGCGAATATCGTCCAGCCCGCGGATCAGGCCGATGCCCTGCACCACTGCCGCCTGCGGCCCGATGCGGATGGTCCCGGCGCCGACCGTGGCATTGCCGGCACGCACCGCCTCGATCACCTGCGGCAGGGTCAGGCCGTGTGCCGCCATGCGCGGCAGGTCCACCACCACATTGTAGCTCTTGGTCAGGCCACCGAAGGAGGTGACGTCGATCACCCCCGGCACCCGCTTGAAGCGGCGGTCCAGCACCCAGTCCTGCAGGGTCTTGAGGTCCGCCAGCGAGTAGCCGGGCGGCCCCACCAGCCGGTAGCGCATGATCTCGCCGATGGGCGAGAGCGGGGAGATGGTCGGCTGCACCCCCTCCGGCAGGCCCTGGAGCTGGCTCAGCCGGTTCAGCACCTGCTGCAGCGCCTGCTCATAGGTGAAGTTGAAGTTGAACTGCACCCGGACATCCGAGAGCCCGAACAGGCTGGTCGAGCGGACCGAGGTGAGGTTCGGCAGCCCCGCCATCGCCACCTCGATCGGGATGGTGACGTAGCGCTCGATCTCCTCGGCGCTCTGGCCGGGATTCTGGGTGATGATGACGACCTGGGGCGGCACCGGATCCGGGTAGGCCTCGATGTTCAGCCGGGTGAAGCCGACCAGGCCGACGACGAGGAAGGCGAAGAACAGCAGGATCACCAGCGGGCGGCGCTGCAGGGCGAAGGCGACGATCTGGCGCATGGATGGCTCTCCGGCCCGGGCAGGCGCCGTGACCGGCGCCCGTTCCGCACGGGGCTAGCTTGTGGTTGGTTTCGTGTGGCGGTCTCTCGTGGCCCTGCAGCGCCTCAGTCGATCCGCGCGGCGCGGTCGATGAACAGGGCGCCGCCGGTGACCACGCGGTCGCCGGGCTTCAGCCCCTCCGTCACCTCAAGCATGTCGCCGGAGCGGATGCCGGGCTTGATCTGGCGGAGGATGAAGCGATTGTCGTCCAGCGCCATCCAGACGCTCGCCTCCGAGCCACGATAGATCACCGCATTCACCGGAACCGCTGCCGCCTGCTGCTCCTCGCCGACCGCGATGCGGAAGGTGGCGAACATCTCGGGCTTCAGCAGGCGCTGCGGGTCCTGCACCTCGGCGCGCACCGTCAGGCGCCGGGTCTGCGGATCGAGTCCGGCGCCCACCGTGGTGATCCTTGCATCGAAGCTGCGGCCCGGCAGGGCGCCGACGGTGACCTCCACCCGCTGGCCCACATGGATCAGCGGCGCGTCCAGCTCCCGCACTGCGGCGACCAGCCACATGGTCGAGAGATCGGAAATGGTGAAGACCGGATCGGACGCACCGGTCGAGAGCCACTGCCCCGGCCCGACCCGGCGCTGGGTGACGGTGCCGCCGATCGGCGCCACTACGGGCACCACGGCGTCCACATGCCGCGTCTCCTCGATGCGGCGGATCTGCTCCGGGCTGCGGCCGAGCACCCGCAGCTTGTCCCGCGCCGCGGCGAGCGTCGCCTCGGCGCTGCGCAGGTCGGCGGCGGCATTCGCCGCGGCGACGCGCGCCTGCTCCACATCCCGCTGCGAGGCGGCACGGGCGGCAAACAGGCTGTTTTGCCGCCGCTCCTCCCGCTGCGCCTGGTCAAGGCTGGCGCGTGCCTTGTTCACCCCGTCCACCGCCGAGAGCAGGTCATTGGCCGCGGCGACGATATCCGTGGTCTCGATCTCGAACAGCATGTCGCCAGCCTGGACCTGCTCGCCCATCCTGGCCTGCACGCGCACCACACGGCCGTTATAGGGGGAGAAGACCGGGGTGGAGCGGTCCTCGTTATAGGCGATCCGCCCCTCGGCGATGCGCTCGGCGCGGAAGTCGCGCAGCTGCACCGGCTCGATCCGCAGCGCCCGCATCTCGGCATCGGAGAGGCGGAACTCGCCCTGGGAGAGCGGCTCGGTCTGGACCTCGGCCGGAGCGCCAACCGCCGCCTGCCTCCTGGGCCAGTATTCGTAGAGTGCGGCGCCACCCACCGCCAGCACCACCGCAGCGCCGATCAGCCATGGGCGGAAGTGGCGCCGCTCCCGCGGCGACTCCTCCGGCGTGGGTGGCAGTGCGCCCGGCGGCTGCGCCTGTGGTTGTTCCGCTTGCCGCACGACTGACGCAGGCATTGAAACCGCCTGCACCGGAGGTCCCGGTGGATCGCCCTCCGGCGCATGGTGGATCACGTTCATCGTCTTCCCGGACTTGCCAAGTGCCGCTGCCTCCCGACGCCGTCATCCGTCGGGATGGACAACGGGCAAGGGCGGTTGATTCCGCCCCTGTCTCGGCACTCTGCCCGGGCCCGGCTTACCCCCAGATGACCCGAAACCTGAAACATTGGAAAGATCAACCTGCGGGCGCGGTCTCCCGCCAGGAGACCGCGCCCGCCCCTGCAGGGTCAGATCTGCAACTCGATCAGGAACGGACCCGGCCGGGAGAAGGACTGGGCCATCAGGTCGCCGCAGCTCTCCAGCGTCTCCGCCTTCGCCGCTTCGACGCCCATGCCATTGGCCAGCCGCACCCAGTCGATGTCCGGATTGCCAAGATCCATCATGTCCAGCGCCGTCCGCCCCGGATTGGCGCCCACATTCCGGTATTCGCCCAGCAGGATCTGGTACTTGCGGTTGGAGAGCAGCACGGTGGTGATCGGCAGCTTCTCCCGCGCCTGGGTCCAGAGCGCCTGGACCGTGTACATGGCGGAGCCGTCGGCCTGCAGGGCGATCACCCGGCGGCCGCCGGCGCCGATGGCGGCCCCGGTCGCGACCGG